>QFOI01000003.1 GCA_003241175.1 Pseudopedobacter saltans | reverse complement strand
CAACTTGGCTGGAATAACAACTTTACTATTGACGACTTCGACTTAAGTTTCTTAATTGATGGGAAATTTGGAGGAAAGGTTATGTCGATGACCCAAGCAATAATGGATTACTATGGTGTTAGCAAAGAAACAGGAGATGCTCGTAACGCTGGATCTGTCAAAGTAAATGGTGTGGATCAGAGTGGAAACGCTGTAACATCTGTAAAACCAATTGATTGGTACCAAACCATCGGAGGTCGAGGAGGTGTGGGGGAGGCTTACATGTATAGTGCGACAACCGTTAGATTAAGAGAGTTTTCTTTAGGATATACTTGGCCTTTGAAAAATAGCTTTATCAAAAGCTTAAGATTAGCTGCAACAGCCCGTAATCTATTTTTCTTTTACAAAAAAGCGCCGTACGATCCTGAAATCACAATGTCAACAAGTAATCAGTTTGCCGGAATTGATGTATTTAATCAACCCGTTACTAGAAACATAGGCGTGAACTTAAGCGTAAAATTTTAGATTTAATCACTATCAAAAAATGTAAAATGAAAAATTATAATAAATATTTTGCCAGGTTCAAACAAGTTTTATTGTTCGCTTCATTTGGCATAGGTCTATTCGGTTGCACAAAAAAGTTTGAGGAATACAATAGTGATCCAAGAGCTCTTACCAATGAACAGAGTTTGGTGGCCCTGCCGAGTGCCTTTCCATCAATTCAGCAGGCAATCTATTCAAACTATCAGGTCGCCCAAAACCTTAGCGCAGACGGATATGCCGGTTATTTTATGTCGCCAACTCCGTTTAAATCCGCCTACAATCTAAACTATTTTTTAGTTGATGCTTGGAACTCTTCTGGATTCAACGATCAATATACAAAGGTCTTCGCTAGTATAAATGCAATGGCCAAATTAGATGTACAAACTACACATCCTGATTGGTGGGCGATTGCTTTAATATTAAAAGTAGAAGCAATGCACCGAGTGACGGACAAGTATGGTCCCATTGCCTATAGCGAAGCAGGGACGGCAATAACCAACATTGCTTATGATAGTCAACAAGAAGTCTATACCCAATTTTTCGCTGAATTGGATACTGCAATTGCAAATCTACACAAGTTTATTTCTGCTAATCCAACTAGTACCCCATTAAAAGGTAATGATGCCATATATGATGGAGACTATACGAAATGGTTAAAATTTGCCAATTCTTTACGGTTGCGTTTAGCAATGCATCTCGTTAATATTGACAAAGGAACAGCACAAGCCGAAGGTGAAAAAGCATTGGCTGATGCAGGAGGATTATTAACTACCGCTGCAGACAATGCAGCCATCACGCAAGCCGGAGGTAGGGAAAATGACTTTTATCAAGAAGGTCATGATTGGGGAGATCTTAGGATTAGTGCTGCTATAACTAGTTATATGAATGGTTATAAAGATCCCCGATTATCAATTTACTTTACCCCAGCTGTGGACGTAGCATTAGGCGGTTTATATACAGGGATAAGAATTGGTAGCAATTTACCATCCAAAGACGACTATGAAGGATATTGTAATTTGAACTATTCTACTTTTTTTGCATACACAAGCCCTCAACTTATCATGACAGCTTCTGAAATCTGGTTTTTAAAAGCAGCAGCATCTTTGAGAGGTTGGGCAAATGCAGGAGACTTAGCAACAAATTACACAACCGGAATCCAAACGTCTATGAATCAATGGGGGGTATCTTCCGCAAATGCTCTTACCTTTATTAATGATGCCACTAGTAAACCTGCTAACTATGTAGATCCCAAAAATGCAGCCAATAATATTAATGCGTTGTCTTCTATTACAATCAAATGGGATGCAACTTCTTCCAAAGAAGTTATGCTGGAACGGATAATTACTCAAAAATGGTTGGCAATGTTTCCAGAAGGGCAAGAAGCTTGGACAACATATCGTAGAACAGGATATCCTAGATTGTTTCCTGTTGTCAACAATACTAGTAATGGAACTATCAGCACGGCTCTACAGATCCGTAGAATTAATTATCCTTCTAACGAGTATTCTTCAAACAAAGATGCAGTTACTGCGGCAGTTACCTTATTAGGAGGCCCAGATACCGGAGGTACTCCATTATGGTGGGATACCAACAAAGGACAAGCAACTCCGGTCAATTTTTAAAATGGAATCTAAATCTAGTTAAAAGAAATTGCCCCATTTCAAATTGAGATGGGGCAATTCCTTTTAATATAAGTTTCGAATGATTCTATTTAGTTGCTTCGATAGAATTAAACAATTCTTCATCTGTCAAAATGCGTCCGCAGTTTTCGCAAACGATGATTTTTTTACGTTGACGAATTTCACTTTGTTTTTGTGGTGGAATAGCATTGAAACATCCGCCGCATGCATCACGTTCAATAGGTACAACTGCCAAACCATTGCGGTAATTGTTGCGGATACGGTCGTAAGAGTAGATCAATCGTTGATCGACAACACCACGAGCCTCATCCTCATTCGCTTTTAAAACAGCTTCTTCCTTTTCAGTGTCAGCGATGATCTTGTCCAATTCACCTTTTTTCTGTTCCAAAACAGCCTCCTTGTTGGAAACTTGTTTTTTCACATTTTCCAATTGTTGTGCTTTTTCTTCCAATTGTTCTTTCGCGTCCTTGATGTGACGTTCAGCCAATTTGCCTTCCAATTGTTGATCTTCGATTTCTTTATTGATAGCTTCGAACTCACGGTTGTTTTTTACCGCTTCGCTCTGCTTTTCGTATTTTTTGATCAATTCTTCAGAAGTCTTGATGGTATTGTTCTTTTCCTCAATGTAATCGGAGATACCATTGATTTCCTCTTCGATTCGTGTTTTACGATGAGTAAGACCTTCTACCTCGTCTTCCAAGTCGCTGACTTCCATTGGAAGTTCACCGCGAAGTGTATGCAATTCATCCAGCTTGATATCTATTTTTTGCAATTTGATAAGGCCGGAAAGTTTTTCTTCTACTGAGAAATCCTTAGCTTTTGCTGTTGCCATATGATTTGAATCAAAATGTTATTGTACAAAATAATAAATCGGATTTGTCTTAGTATCCGATTTTAAGACGGCAAAGGTAGGAAATTTTGTCCGCAAATAATCAAACAGTAAATCTATCGTAAATTGTTCACTTTCGAAATGTCCAATATCAGCCAAAACAATCTTGTTGTCCGCATCGAAAAACTCGTGGTATTTTACATCACCTGTAACATATATATCTGAACCTGAAGCGATTGCAGCTCCAGTCAGAAAACTTCCTGCACCTCCACAAAGCGCAACTTTCTTTATTTTTTTACCCAAAAGTTGTGTGTGTCGAATGACTTGCAATTGAAAACGATCTTTCAACAGATTTAAAAAATCCACTTCCGTCAATGCTTCTGGCAATTCACCCACAAGTCCTGCACCCACTTGAGCATAATCATTTTCCAAAAGGTAAATGTCGTAAGCCACTTCTTCATAAGGGTGAGCGGAAATCAATGCAGCAACGACTTTTCCTTTCAAGTATTTTGGAAAAATGACTTCAATACGGGTTTCTGGTTCAACATGACGTTCTCCAATATGACCTACAAAAGGTTTTGTACCTTCTGAAGCCTTGAAAGTTCCATGACCTTCTGTGTTGAAACTGCACTGATCATAGTTTCCAATATTGCCAGCGCCAGCTTTAAAAAGTGCATTACGTACATTCTCCGAATGGTCATTAGGTACGAAGGTTACAAGTTTGCATAATTCACCTGATTTTGGAACAAGAATTTTTCTGTTGACCAGTCCCAGTATATCTGCAATACGAGCATTGACGCCGTCTATAACGTTGTCGAGATTGGTATGAATCGCATAAATCGCAATATCATTTTTGATAGCAGCAATAATCGTTTGTTCTACGTAATTCTTACCGTTGATTTTCTTGAGTCCTTTGAAAACAATCGGATGATGGGCAACGATCATATTGATGTTTTTGGCAATAGCTTCCTTCACAATATCTTCTGTGCAGTCAAGTGTTGTCAATATGCCTGTGCATTCCCATGACTGATTACCAGTAATAAGTCCCGCATTGTCGTAGCTCTCTTGGTAGGAACTCGGCGCTATCGATTCCAAATATTGTACAATTTCTTTTATTTTCATATTGGTTAAACGTTTAGGAAACGACGGTAGTAACTTCATCCTGATTCTTTCGCTTCATCCAATTAAGGATATTTCTATCCAATTTTTTGTAAATAGGCAAGAACAAGACACAGACAAAAAACACAATACCACCAAGACAAAGATACCCCAACAATTCTTTCAATGAAGACATGACCGCTTGTTGACGATAAATACTATACAATTTTGCGATATCCACACCATGTCCATTTGTCAAATGAAAACGTTCCAAAAAAACAGGATCGCTCATATCGCTGGCAGACCATCCTGCAAGTTTATCCAATAGTTGAACTTGTCTGATAGCCAACCAATTGGAATATAGATTGCCCCATATAGTTGGGCCCAAAAATGAACGAAAAAAAATAAGGAAAAAAGGAATGATGGGCAAATACTTTCCGGGTACATCTGTTGTCACATATAGACCTATCGTTATATACGAAAGAATGATAGCAATGCCACGTAATATCATGGGTAATAAAAGTTGATACTGAGAGACCTGTCCATCCACCAGAAAATAAAGCATGACGCATGACATCCAGTAAAAAAGAATGGTTGTCAATATCATAATCTTAAAGTTGTTGAATCGGCGAAAATAAAAGTAAGCAATCAACGTTCCGATGACATATCCTATAACAGGATAAGTATTTACCCTAGCATTTTCCAAGGGATCCGTATGGAATGAAATATTCATCAGTGTATTCATCGTGTTAGTCATGGTAAAAAAAGCACCAAAGAAAAACATGATGATAAAGCCAATTCTTATATTGCGCATTTTGAGAATCTCAAAATGCAAAAGTGGATGACGTTGGAAAGTATTCCGCAATAACAAAAACACAATACAAGTGCTGAAAACAATGGCAGCAAACACAACATGTTGCGAATCAAACCAGTCATTAATACGTCCATACACCAATAGGTAAATAAAACTCAACATCCATCCTGCGATCAAGAAATGACCGAACCAGTCAAACTTCCACAACGCCAATCTCTTTACTGGCCGTTCGTTATGGACACCAATCAAAACTATAATCAAACCCAAAAACAATAAAAGATTGCAAAAATGAAAGGCAAACCTCCAGTTTACCTGGTTGGCAACCGTTGCCATTGCCCACCCTCCAACCGGACTTACCAACAGAGTTATGGGAAAATAAACACAATACAGCATATATCGTTGTCCTTGTGGCATCAATATGGGCGTCAAAGTAATAACTATGATTATAGCTCCCATAATACGAAAAACACCCACAAAAAAAGTCAGCAAAACAATCAAGGCAGAACTATCGGTCTGAGACAAAATTGTATTGCAAAAAATCAACCCCAAACAAATGCCGACAAGAAGTTGCTTCGGTGAAAAAAAACTCCGAATTCTATCAATAAGAGAAAAAGCAACAGTCATCCCAGCGAAATAGGCATAGTTACACATAGCAGCATCCGCAGGATTGGTACTCAACCCTGACACCATATAAGTTCCAATCTGAGGAGAGATTCCAGAACTAATACCAGTGCAGATTGCCAAAACCAGCAACAATGGCAAATCAAGTTTGGGATTGACCCAACTATAAAAAATCCTATTTGACATCTTTAGCCTACCTTTCTTATTTGTTCAACACTTCTACATTCATACCCGCTCTTACCAATACCATATCAGAAGCCGCATTTTTATTCGTAAAAAGAATCTTTACGGGAATACGTTGTTCCACTTTTACGAAATTTCCAGTAGAGTTGTCAACAGGCACCGCAGAATAACGACTGCCAGTTGCTCCAGCAATGGATTGCACTTTTCCCTGGAAAATTTTTCCATGCAAGGCATCGATTTTCATTTCAACTATATCTCCTACTTTAATTTTGGCAATCTGCTTTTCCGTATAGTTGACAGTTACCCATTTGTCATTATCCTCTACAATAGTCGCCACCGGTTGTCCGATAGAAATCAATTGGCCATCCGCAATTTTTCTTCGGCCCATGATACCATCATAAGGAGCGATGATATAGCAATATGATAGGTTGAGTCTTGCAAGATCAACCGCAGCCTTAGCTCTTTGAATCGAAGCGTTAGACACAGCAACTTTACTTGCTACCGATTCTGTATTGAGCTGCGTTCCGGTTTTTTGCCTGTCCAAAGATTCGTATTTCGCTTTCATGGCATCATATTCCGTTTTCACTTGATCATATTGGTATTGCGAAACAACATCGTCTTTCAACAGATTTTCGTAACGTTTTAGATTGACGGCTTGATTGTCTAATCGAGCTTTCATCTCTGCTAGATTAGCATCCGAAATAGTCGTCGTATTGGCCGAACTCGCAACATCTGTTTGTATAACATGTTTTCCCGCTTCTACATCTGCAAGATTCGCCAAGGCTTGTTCTAGTTGTATTTTGTATTCTGCATCATCAATCACGACTATAGTATCACCTTTTTTGACATTTCCATTTTCTTCAAACTTGATTTCTTTTACATAACCTTGGATGCGTGCATTGATAGGATTGATGTATGCTTCCACTTGTGCATCGTCATTGTATAGTTCATCATTTAGGTGAAAAAACTTTACCACACCCCATAAGATAACGCCTAGTATGAGAAGAAGTGATAGTATGTTGAAGAATATCCTCCAACGCTTTTCTCGTAGTTTGATAGACTCTTTGTCTTTTTCGTTGTTTGCCATTTTATTTCCCTTTGAAAAATATCTTTAATTAATGTTATTATTTTATTGAATCCCAATCACCCGAAACCTTTTTCAGATAGTACCATTGGTAGATTTCGCCGACTTGCGCATTTGCCAAGTTCAATTGAGAATTGAGCAATGCCGTACTAGCATCCAACATATCGGTCAATACAGATAGTTGATTTAAATATTTTTGATCTACAACTCTATAGTTGTCCTTTGCCAGCAAAAAACTTTCCTGTTCTGTTTTGTATTTATCTTTTGCCTCTTGCCATTTCACATAGGCTGCATGTATCGTCATGTCTGATTTTTGCTGTAGCCAATCTTTTTGTTCAGATGCAATCTGATAGCCTGTTTTGGCTTTGTCAATATGCTTTTTGGCAGTGTACAAGGAGGACAGGTTATAGTGAAGTTTTATTCCTCCTGTAAAATAGTGCCAATAAATATCTAGCGGTTCCAGTGTATACAAAAAAGGTCGATTCAATAAATCCTCAGCATACAGCGAGACGACAGGAGCTCGCTCAGCTTTAGAAAGTGCAATATCTTTATCTGCAATCTTCAACTTGGTATCTGCGGCCTCTAGTTCCGGAACCTTGTATTTACTGCTATCCATCAATTCCAACAGAGAATGGTTGTCATATTTTTTTGCAAAAAGTGTCGTATCTACCCGTATCCATTGAGTACTATCCAAACCGACGACGGTCGCAAGTTCGTTGCTGGTAATGTCGATACTATTGTCTATCTCCGTTAATTGTAGTTGCAACTCGGTCAATTGTAGTTTGCTACGTACAATATCATTGTGAGTGACCATTCCTTGCTTGTTCAATTTTTCAATATCGGTTAATCTTCTTTTGGCCAACTCTATGTTTTGTTTGTAAACTCTGTCTTGATTATATAGTGTTGCAAGATCAAGATACTTGGATAATAAAAGAAACTGTACGTCTTCTTTGTCTTTTTGATAGTCCAAAGCAGATACTTCTTCTTCCAAACTTGCCTTTGCAATATTGTTTCGAATTGATTTCCCATGAAAAATATCCATCCCTGCTGCCACTGAATAGTTGTTCATAACGTGCGGCATCTTCAATGTTGACTGGTAATCAAAATGATTATTCCATATTGCTGCATTGGAAATATAACCCAATGTCGCATCGGCATCTATGGATGGTAGTTGTTTCTCTTTGGCTATGTCCGTATTAAAACGACTCACCAGCATTTTCCTGCGTGAAATAGACAATTGTTTACTGTTCCGTTCTGCTAAAGAAAACAGTGAATCAATAGGAAGATACGTTGTCTTTTGGGCAAATAAACCTTCACATACCGGTAAAAAGGTCAAAACCACTGAGCAAAAGACTATGCATCTCATGCGAAAATGTTTCATAATTATTGTAGTCCTCGGAAACTATGTTTTTTTAAAGTTCTATAATCTGCTTAAGTGTGTTGGTTAATTGTTGTATCTGATCCAGCGTCATGGATATTTTGTCAATATCGTAGGTGCGGTAAACGGTTGGATACAATTCACTGACGAAGTCCTCGCCTTTTTCTGACAGCTTGATGATGTTGTTTCGGCGATTGTCTGGATTCGTTTCCCTAGTTATCATTTCTCTTTTGACAAGATTGTCAATTAAGGAGGTGATACTGGATTTATTTTTGCCTAGTCGATAGGCTATTTCTTGTTGGTTAGCGGCTCCTCCCATAGACCAAACCGAAAAAATGACCTGCGTCATTTCTAAAGTAAGTCCTTCATATCCTTTCCCTCCAAGATGCAATTCAATTCTTTTGAGCAATTCCTGCCTTGCTTGTAGGATCGTCAAAAAGAACTCATGCATCACCTGGGCGAACTGATCATTCTGTTTCATGATGCAAAGTTAGCAAATAGTTTGAATTAGAACTGTTTTATTTAAAACAATCAAAAAATATTTTTTTAAACGAGAAAGGCACACTCCTATGAGTGTGCCTTTCTTTATGTAAAATTGATACTATAAATCTTTTGCAAAAATCTTTGTTCTGTCAATGGTATTTTCTGGATGTAGCTGTTGATAAACATCCAAAACTTTATCAATTGCTTTTTTGCCTTTCTCACCGAGTCCGAGCGAAAAGTCATTGACATACAGATCAATATGCTGACGCATCACGGATTCTTCCATTTCCTGTGCATGGATTTTTACAAATTCGGCCAAGTGTTCTTTATGGTTTTCAAATGCGTATGCGATACTTTTATTAATCAGTTTGTCTACTTGCAAAATGACATCTTTCGGCAAAGTCCTTTTTGCGATAATACCACCAAGCGGAATAGGAGCGCCCGTCGTTTTTTCCCAATAATCTCCCAGATCAATTAACTTATGCAAACCTCTTTTTTGGTATGTAAATCTGTTTTCATGGATGATGACGCCAAGACCTTTTCCGTCCAATACATAATCTTCCACTTCGTTGAAAACAACAAATTCCTTATTATTCGCGTGAGGAAAAGCCAGAGAAAACAACATATGTGCGGTGGTGTCTTTACCAGGAATAGCAATCTTGTAAGTATCAACTTCCTTTAAATCAATCGATTCTTTTGCCAATAGCAGAGGACCCACGCCAACACCTAGTGCTCCACCACTTTCCAATACAGCATATTGGGATAATAGTTGAGGAAGTGCGCCGTAACTTATTTTGGAAAAATCGAGTTTTCCTTCTTTTGCCCAATTGTTCAAAGTCTGGACATCGTCTAATTCAATATCAAAATCAATACCTTCTGTATCAATTTTCTTGTTGACCAACGCATCGAAAATGAATGTGTCGTTGGGACATGGACTAAAACCTAAACTAAATTTCATCTTTTATTCTTTTAATCTTCTATATATAAAAAGTACCCTTGATAACCGTTATTCCTTTACCAGAAAGGAAAACGCGGCCATCGCTAATCTTTATTTGCAATTCACCGCCTCTCTTAGACGCTTGATAAGCCACAAAGATATTTTTATCCAACTTACTTTCCCAATAGGGCGCAAGCACACAATGTGCAGATCCTGTAACAGGATCCTCTGGCACTCCTACGGGTATAGCAAAAAACCGTGAAACAAAATCATATTGGTCGTCACCTTGGGCAGTGATAATCGTATTGTAATTCTTCAACAATTCGAAATCAGGATTGTAATTGCGCACTGCCTTTTCATCTTCCAACTCGACAATATATTTATGGCTAGCGGTTGCAGTAATGTTTTTTGCCGTTGGGAAGATGGCTTCTAATTCGGAAGGGATTACATCTTTTGTCAGCCTTACTACTGGAAAATCCAAAGTAATCCAATTATCTTTTTGGGATGCTTTTAATGTCCCACTAAGCGTTTCAAAGGATATTGTTTTTCCAGAAGATACACGACCTGTTTCCCACAGTATGTGTGCAGAAGCGAGGGTAGCATGTCCACATAATTCGATTTCAAGTTCTGGAGTAAACCATTTTAAGTGAAAATTATTTTCTCCAATAGGCCATACGTACGCCGTTTCTGAAACATTGTTTTCCATTGCAATGGACTGCATAATCTCTTTGTCGAGTGCTTGATCCAATATGCAAACGGCAGCGGGATTGCCACCGAAAGTATGACTTGCGAAAGCGTCTACCTGATATATTTCTATCTCCATTTTCCTAATTAAACTGTTCTATTATTCTAATCATATTGTCATTGAGATTCGCAAATGCCTTTGCAAAATCCCATTTACTTTTGTCCCTTTCCCCAACGTAATTGGAGACTGCTCTTATTTGTAAAAAAGGAACACCAATCTGCAAGCAAACAAAATGAAAAGCCGCTCCTTCCATGCTTTCCAATAGCGGTTGGTATTTTTCCAAATAAGTTTGTTGCCGTTGGTTGTCTGTTGTTATTTCATCCACGGAAATGGCTTTTGCCAATGGCAATCCCAGATCAACCTCTTCCTCCAAAAAAGGATTGATCAACAGCGTATTTTTATATGGATGTTGATCTTTTTGTACAAAGCCCATATCAAAAACATCTTTCCAGATACCATTCTCTTCTACACCCGTTGTGGCTTGGATTTCGGATTGCACTAGAAAGGTTTGACCCAATGTAATTTCTTTGTCAAAACTTCCGGCAATACCGCCCAATATCACCATATCAGGTCGATGTTGTCCAATATACAATTGTGTATAAAAGGTCGCCGAAACGGCGCCAACACCAATAGTCCGAAACTGAATCAGATTGTATTTCCCTTCCTTTTGGAAATGGTTGCGGCACTTTTCCAGTTCTTTCTCTGTTGCCGCCAAAACGAGCATACGCATAAGTACGAAGTTCGGATATTTTTTGTTGTATTACCTTTGTCAAAATTTTAAGGTTAGAACATGGTATATCTGACGCGCTTGGAACATTTTAATGCAGCGCATAAATTATATAACCCAAAGTGGTCCGTTGAGAAAAACGAAGATGTTTTTGGTCCTTGTGCCAACGAAAACTTCCATGGACATAATTACGAACTTTTCGTGACCGTGAAAGGGCAACCCAATCCTGACACCGGATTTGTAATGGACGTCAAGAAACTGAGTATTTTAATACGGGAAAATGTGATCAAAAAAGTGGATCACCGCAATCTCAATATGGACGTAGACTTCCTCAAAGACCAATTTGCCAGTACAGAAAACGTAGTTGTGGCATTTTGGAACATATTGGCGCCATTGATGCCCGAAGGCGTGCAATTGCATCGACTTAAACTTTACGAAACTCCTCGTATCTATGTGGAATACTACGGAGACTAAAACACAAAGAATGGACAATGAAAAAGTAGCGGTTTTCCGTAAAGGACATTTCAACGCGGCACATCGACTGGCCGTGGCGGAATGGACGGACGAACAGAATTTTGCCTATTTTGGCCCTTGCAGCTATCCACATTTTCACGGTCACAACTACGAAGTGGAAGTAAAAGTCGTGGGTGTACCCGACCCAACAACGGGTTATGTAATTGACTTGAAACTGATCAATACTTATTTGGAAGAAGAAGTGTACAAAAGATTTGATCACAAAAATCTTAACATGGATACTGAAATTTTCAAAAACCAGTTGCCAACAGCGGAAAATATCTGCAAAGCCATCTTCCAACTCATACGTAAAAGATTAGCACCAGAATTGGACTTACAAATACGTCTGTACGAAACGCCACGCAATTTCGTGGAATATCCTGTCCATATATAATAAACAAAATCTCTCACAAATCATCACTTTTAACTTGTTGAAATGGCATATAGAAAAATAGAAGAATACGACGAAGAAACAACCCAAAAACTACAAGAGCAATATAAAACCGTATTGGAAACATTAGGGGAAGATCCGACTCGAGAAGGTTTGGTTAAGACGCCATATCGGGTAGCAAAAGCCATGCAGTTCCTCACGCAAGGTTATGACCAAGATGCCGTAGCGATATTGAATTCCGCAAAATTCACCGCACCAAAAAGCGAAATCGTTATTGTAAAAGATATTGAACTTTACAGTCTTTGCGAACATCATATGCTGCCTTTTGTTGGAAAAGCACACGTTGCTTACATTCCAAACGGCTATATCACAGGACTTAGCAAAATAGCGCGTGTAGTGGACGTATTCGCACGCAGACTACAAGTACAGGAAAGATTGACCATGCAGATTATGAACGCTATTGACGAGGCGCTGAAACCACTTGGTGTTGCTGTCGTTGTAGAGGCCAATCACATGTGTATGATGATGCGCGGCGTACAAAAACAGAATTCCTTAACGACAACATCCACTTTTTCCGGAGAATTCGAAAACGACGTTACGAGAAGCGAATTTTTACGTTTGATACAAATGAAATAGATTTCCGATGTGGGTTTCATAATAATAGAAGCCCGCATTTTTTCAAACAAAAACAACTTAACCTATGCAGACCAAAACTCTTATTTCCAAAAACATACTCCTCCTAGCAAGTATTATTTGCTTTCTCTTGAGCTTATTTCATCCTTGTTATGGCACAGGAACTGAAATGCCAGAACAAGAGCAAGGACTTGGACTATTGCTGTTAGGTTAGATGGGATTACTATACGGAACACCAGGACTTGTATGGATGGCCAATCCATTATTGCTCCTTTCTTGGATATTCAATAAAAAGAAAATTGCACTGATTTTTGGGATACTTGCTATAATTGCAGCGCTTTCTTTTTTGTTTATCAAAAGGATGATTGCTGACGAGGCTGGTCATTACTCTAGTATTGATCAACATTATTTGGGATATTGGTTATGGTTAAGTAGCATCGTACTTAACATGGGAAATGTACTATACCAAAAATATCTTTTGAGTAAAAAGACGTCAATGTCTTAAATAATTATTTCTTTTTCCGTACAAAAGAAACAACAAGAATAACAAGAAACAATAAGGAAAGGAAGCCAAACACACCAACAGCTTGTTGATGATAAACTATACTATTTGCTTCGTCAAAATAGTTACCTTCTGTATTGTAGGGTAAAGAAAGTCTCTTCCAAAAAGTTATAGCGCAAATAAATAACAAAACAATACACGATAACCTCAATAGTAGTTTCATGATAAACAGCAATGCTTTCATGCAAAATACTAAAAACTATAAAGCGGAACAATTAATGGCCCGCTTTATAATCCAATATAAATAAAATTTCTAGTTGAGATTCTTTACCGCTTCAGTCAACCGAGGCAACACTTCGAATACATCACCAACGATACCATAGTCTGCCGCCTTGAAAAAAGGCGCTTCCGGATCTTTGTTAATGACAACTATAACTTTGCTGCGATTCACTCCACCAAGGTGCTGTATCGCACCCGAAATACCCGCAGCAATATAAAGATTGGGCGCAATCTGTTTGCCTGTTTGGCCTACATGTTCATGATGAGGACGCCAATCACTGTCCGAAACAGGACGACTACAAGCCAATCCAGCGTTCAACGCATGCGCTAGGTCTTCAACGATTCCCCAGTTTTCTGGCCCTTTAAGACCACGACCAGCACTAACAACAACGGATGCCTCACCTAAAGGAATTTCACCTTTGATGATATTTCTTTCTTTGACAGTAACTTTAGAAATTGGATCATCAATTGCGATAGTTTCGATAGAGGCAACACCCTCTGTTTCTTTAATACCAAAACTGTTGCTACTTAAAGAAATAACTTTTTTCACTGTTTTGATAGCATTCCAAGCAAATGCTTTCCCAGAGAAAACAGCTTTTTTCACAACAAAACTTTCTCCTTTAGGTAATGAACTCACACCAGAAACAAAACCTGCCTTGAGTCTTACAGAAACTCTAGGAGCAACAGACAATGCCAAATCTCCATCTGGGAAAACTACAACGTCTGCACCGACATTATCGGCAATTGTTGAAATAGCTTTTGCAAGCGCTTGTCCATCGGCACTGTCAAAAGCATTATTGGTCACTTGATATATTTTCTGTACACCATATTTTCCAAGACTTTCCAATCCTTGGGAAACAGTTCCCAATACCAAGGCCTGTACTTCCGTACCTAGTTGAGCAGCGAGTGCTGTGCCGTAAGAGAGCAGTTCGGGTGTAGATTTTTTAACTTCACCTTCTGCGTGATCTATGATTACTAAAACCGACATTTTTATAAATAATTTGTATGGTAAATTTTTGAGATGGATAAGACAGACTAGATAACTTTTTCTGTTTCATGTAAAACCTTTACTAGTTCGCTTTCTTGGCCTGGTTCGAATAATTTCACACCAGATTTGGCTTTAGGCAATTCGTATTGAATGATTTCAACTTCTGCCTCGGTAGGGATTGGTTCTACAACTTTTAAAGGTTTGGAACGTGCGGCCATGATGCCACGCATGTTAGGGATTCGCTGTTCTGCCATTCCTTTTGTCGTACCAATGACAAAAGGCAAAGAAACTTCATTAATTTCTTCGCCACCTTCAATTTCGCGTGATATAGTTGCAACGGATGCATTGAACGTTAGTTTATTGGATAATGGAACAAAAGGAAGTTCCAAAAGCTCCGCCAATATAGCACCAACAGATGCGGCATTATAATCTATGGATTCTTTTCCCGTAAATATCAAGTCGTAGTTGCCTTCTTTCGCAATATGTGCTATTTGCGAAGCAATATCAAATGGTTCAGTCGAAATTTTATTAATGCGGATGGCTTCATCTCCACCGATAGCCAATGCTTTACGCAAAATAGCATCCGAGCTAGCATCTCCTACTGTAACTATATGTACAATATGAGAGGCATCTTTTTCTTTAAGATCTACGGCTTTCACAAGTGAATACCATTCGTCATACGGATTGATGATCCATTGTACACCTGTCGTATCGTATTGCGTATCATTGTCCGTAAACGCAACCTTGGAAGTCGTATCTGGAGTTTTGCTGATAGTAACGAGGATTTTCATGCAATAACTTGTTGTTTTAAAATTTATGAAGATAAGAGGTTCAAATATAATGGAAACTTAATGGAAAGAGTTTTCGAAATTGGAAAAAATAAAAAAACTCCATGTATAGAAATACCGGAGTTTAAAATGTATGTAATGTAAAGTGTAATTTTTTTATTATGATATAGCCCTTCTTAAATAATTGGCATTCGTAGATGCTGCTTGATAAACGGATGTCAATAGATTTCTGATGAAAGAACTTTCGGAAAATTTGCTTCCAGAAACAGTCTTAAGTGCATAATCGATATGGTGAAATACAATACCATGATCTTTCCCTATCACATAAAAAGCCGGTATCGCAATATCTGCATCCACACCTGAAAGCCAATCGGATATTGGATTCTGTGAATCGTAAAGACCCGCCTCTTCCGCCAATTGCTGACGGTGGTCTTCCCATATGTTCAACTTGTTGTCTCTTCTTATTTTATGTGTAAACTGTTTGTTGTTGCCATTTGTGACAATCAGTAATCGTCCTCCCATTATTTCTATATCGGATTGTAGACTTTCCCACACTTGCGTATCTATTACCTTGTCAGTCACACTGAGAAACGCCAATACTAGCGGTTGTGGGAAATCAAGAATATCTTGTGAACTGATAAAGCTTTCCGTAAAAAGGTCCTTGTCTTTGATACTGACGAACGAAGCACGATCCAATACGAAAGAGGGAAACTTGTCTCCCGAAAGCAACGGATAATAATTGTAATTAGACTTGGATTGATTACCCAATACAGGTAGCAATACTTTGCTGGTTGTAGCTGCGAAATTGTTAGACATAAGATTTTGATTTTGTTGGGTAAAAGTCTATTTACCCGTTAAGAATTTTGTTAAGTATATGAAAGAAGCAATACATTGTATCAACAACAAGAACTGCGACAACAACGCATTCGCATATGCATTGTGTAGAAAATTGATATGTTATTCTTTCCTTTCATGGCACAAACATAAAACCGCTTTTTTATTCTACCAAATTTGTAGACTTTTATTTTGAAAAAAAAATTTCTTTATTGGCAAAAACAAGCTAACTAGCCTTACCAATAAAGAAATTTATCTAACTATTCGACTATCTGTGTTGCATATTTACCTTGTTCCAAACTATCGATTGTCGCATTAGCTTGGTTCAACTCATATCGATATTGACTACGAGCGGTAGTCCACCTACCCAAAGTTGTATTGTAAACACCTCCCATCATACTGAAATAACCCACATCGGAAGGAGTAGCATACACCATATTGGTAGCGTTTCCCGTACCGCTTGGCCCCGTTGCAATTTTACCGTTGGACTGGAAGTAAAGATACGCGGTTGCCACAGGGAGATTAGTCTGAGGATTGATATTAACAGAATACATCGAATACCAGTCATTATTACAAATACGGTAACCCAAGATAGGATTTTTCGTGATGTCATATATGGATGTACCACCACCACTTCCGACAAACAAAACATCCTCGGGAGTTGACTTTTCTGTAATCGTCGTTCCCCTAAACAAGGCAACACCAGAAGCGTTACCACTATTGGCAAAAGGTCCGGAATTGCTAAATTTAGGCGTATTTTTCATAGTCACGTCTCCTGCGTTTGTGGCACCAGTAGCACCATTATAATTGCCAATAACATAATGAGCGGTCGCCGGAAAAGAATAGGTGCTATTTGGGCCATTGATCTTCTTATTTTGTCCACCCCAATATAAAAATTCTCCCTTGTTGACCTTTCCAGATGTTATCTTCCAACCAATCGTTCGCAATCCGCCTGTAGCCCATCCGTCATTGAGTACCGGTGTTGAAGTTCCCGCATTGTTACAAACCACTAAACAATAAGGTATCACTGAAAAATCTATATCCGTTGTAGCAAGCATCTGAACGTATTCGTTGCCACCATCACCACCCTTAGGATCTCCTAGTATCCCCGTAATAATTAGATCCTGTGATAAAGATGAACCAAGGTCCACAATATCACTCGCCGCCCTTGTCCTAAACTCTACCGTACTATCCCCCGTCACAAAAGGAATACCTACATAAGACGCTAAGCCATATGGCTCATCATGAGCATATTTGGCAGAGGGATTGGTATAGAGTATAGTATTGGCAAAACCATCATTAATCGTTTTATTACCAGAAATTTCATCTCCTTCAATAGGAGCAGGAACCAGACCTACTTTGTTTAAAACGCAAAGAGAACTTTCGTAATCACTCGCAAATGCATTGAGTTGGGATGCGTTTATATTGTTGACATTTACGGCACCATGCCCTTTTGGCAAAATTTTGGACGCAGATACACCCGTGATAGTGAGGATATTGTTTTTTCTAGTAAGAGTACCGCCTTCAATATCAACTTGAATCGAATCACCCGGATGATATTTTTCCGCTTCATCTCCCATCTCAAGAGAAATCCCCCTGAGCATACTCAAACGACGATTATCTTGTACAATCAACAATCCTTTTGGTAGATTACCAGCAGTATGGTCTGAGATAACAACAGCGGCAAGTTTCGTAGCGCCATACATCGATTCTTTGGTTAGAGTCACGTCACGATCCTTGTACAAAGGACGTAAGTCTAAAATAGCTATTATATCAGCAGGAGTACCACCAACATAATTACCTTCTTTCTTACAAGATACCATAACAATAATGGATATTACGGTAAGGATATTTGCTATATATTTTTTCATAATTTTACTTCAATTGTCTCTTAATTCGCAACGAATCTATTGGCTCTTAGGGTTTTTGCCACCACACGTTGGTATTGATTTCATCTGGACCTTGTGCAGCTACGGCAGCTTTGTAATTTGTCGGATTGGCAGACTGTACATATACAGGATAAGTCATACGAGCCGGCATTACACCTCCATTGGCTAATCCTGGTCCTTTAGGTAAAATAGGGTGTCCTGTGCGTCGGTATTCGAACCATTGCTGCAAATCGGTCAAGAACAACGCGTAATACTTCTGCATGTGAATCATTTCCATTTTATCGTCCAATGATTTTGCATTTGCCCATACGACACCACCTGCGGCAAGATTGGCTAGGTGTTCCGAGAAATTACTCGAAGAAGTGCTCTCTGGAAAACTAGGCACCCAATAGTTGATGGCGGATGCAATACCTTGGTTAAAATAATCTTCTGCACTACCACTTATCCATCCTTTGACCGCAGCCTCCGCCAATATAAATTGAACTTCCGCATTTTGCATGATAATTCCAGTACGCTTATCTCTCTGTAAAGAACGCAAGGAATCTGCACCATCACTACTTGAAAAATAACATCCTTTGGCGGCCCCTGTTCCTGGCGAATAGCCACTCGGAACGCCATACCAACCGCCTCCACTAGCTTGCGCAATACCTAACTGCCCAATACTACCATAACCGTAAGGTGTAGCTGAGACTATACGAGGATCGACCCACGCTTCTAAATGATCCAAAAAAAACGAGCAAATAGCTGGCATACGAAAATCTTGGGCACGTACACCAATGACAAAAGGAGAAGTATAAGGATCCGTCGTACTGGTTCCTCCACTCCAAAGAAGTCTAGCGTTATCTCCATTATTTTGGAAAATAGGATATTGACTTGGGTTACCAACGATTTCTTTTATCTTTGAAATGCATTGCTGTTGGACCTCTGATTTTCCGGATATACGCAACAATAATCGCAAGTACAAAGAGTTAGAAAATTTTCTCCAGGCGGCAATATTGCCTTTATATATTGGATCGCTTGTCGCCACAATGGCATCACCTTGAGTTAGTAATGTATTAGCTAATTCTAGTTGCTCAAACATGCTGAGATAAATATCTTTTTGCCTGTCAAAGGCTGGCATAACATTGCCGTTGTATCCCTGCAACGCTTTAGAATATGGGATATCTCCATAAATATCGGTCAACAAGGAATACAGCCAAACCTTACAGACTTTTCCAATACCCTCATAAGACTTGTTAGGTATCGTAGACTTACTAGCAAGAGATTCGACTTGATCGAAATTGGTCAATACGGGGTACCATGCATTCCATAAATAGTCCGACCAAGCCTGTTTGAATGCATATCGGAAAACGGTAGCATCGCCATCGCTAATCGAAACGGTCACTTGCATCAGTTCATTGTTAAAATTTCTATTGCGGCTCATTCCGGGCCACATAGCATTCACCAAAGCTGGGCCTAAAAGCTTTTCAGGACTAGCAGTAGTATCATTGATTGGATCCACATTGAGGTCATCAAAACCTTTGCTACAAGAGAGCATCAGTACAGAACTGAGAACTAGTCCAATCAACATTTTTGTTATTTTCATTTCTTCTCTTTTAAATATTTTCTAAAATCCGACTGTTAAATTGAATCCCATAGATCGAGTTGATGGAAATTGGGCAATTTCAAATCCCCTTACTATATCGCTGCCTTGCATTGTGCCAAATTCAGGATCGAAAATGGGCCAAGGTGACCATATAAATAAATCGCGACCATATATAGCAATACTAGCAGAAGACAATCCGATTTTCTTAAGAAATTTTCTATCAAAAGCATAACCAATAGTGGCTTCTCGGAACTTCACGAAGTTGGTACTGAATATACTGCCCTCAGCATTGTAACTGCCCATAGAATGTTGGTAGTATTGGTCAATATCAGTTGCCACTACGTCATTTTTGCGATAAGAGCCATCCGGATTTTGCAGCGCACCATCTCCGACAATACCATTGTACCTACCTGGTAAGGTGGCCGTTAATTTTCCCTGTTCCGCCATTTTGTTCCATGTATGTGAATAAGCGATACCTCCCAACTGTGCATCGAACAACGCGTGAAAGCTAAATTGTTTATAACTTAGTGTATGTCCAAGGCTAAATTTAAATTTGGGTATAGTGTTACCAAGATGTTTCACACTATCTGTAATCAACGGAAAACCAGTAGTTGGATCAAATAATACTTGTCCATAATAGGGGCTATTTTTGTCAGTAACACGTTGATATCCTAATCCATATAGATCACCCATACTTCCTCCAACATTGGCTACAATCTGAGCACCACCAACAGGACCGGTTTGCAATACAACCGAACTGTCCGGCATGGACATGATCGTATTTTGGTTATATGAGAAAGTTCCCATTACATCCCACTTGAACTTTTTTCCAACGATTGGCTTTCCATCTAGTTGGACTTCAATTCCTCTATTTCTTACTCTACCAGCATTGATAGTAGCACGAGTGTAACCTGATGCTGCATCAACTATACGTGTAAGAATTTGATTATTGGTACTTCCTGTGTACAATGCGAGGTCTATCCCCAATCTATTATGAAAAAACTGCGCTTCAGCCCCAACTTCGAATGTTGTCGTCTTTAGAGGTTGAAGATTTACGTTAGGTATAGTGGTAGGCGCCATCACAGAACTATCAGGATAAGTACCACCACTACTCACTCGTGCCAATTGGTAAGCATACAAAGTACGGTACGGTGTTGTCCCCCCACTACCAACTTGCGCCAGAGATGCCCTCACTTTAAGATAACTAACAGATGCCGGCAAACGCAAAATATCGGACAACACTAAACTGGTATTGATAGATGGATAGAAAAAACCAACACCACCCTCTCTTCTTCCTTTTGCAGCCAACACGCTATTCCAGTCATTACGTGCGGTGAACTCAGTAAACCACACATTTTTAAAACTCAAATTTACAACGCCATAAAGGCTATTAATCTGATAGCGGCTGGTATCAGGTACATACCCCAAACCATATAGACTATTGTCAAAATTGTACATCTCCGGATAGGGCGATTTGCCATTCAGGTCAGTAGGATATATCAAACCATCAGCTCTGACATCCGTTTTTCCATACCTATTCCATAGTTGACTACCCCCTAGAGTAACGCCCAGATTCAAATTTTGATTGAGGTCCTTTTTAAAAGTACCCATGATATCGTAACTCTGCTCCTGCGAACGGATGCGCTGTTTTCTCACCGAACCTTTGGGTAAGCGAACGCCCGCATCATAAGGCCTGTCTTGTTCTCTATCATCATTACTCCAATCCAGATTGTAGCGCCCCATGAAGGAAATATTTTTGGTGAGTTGATAATTCAGCATCACATTACCTGTAACATTGCTTCGCTTTGTCTTATTTAAAAATTCGTAAGTAACCGCATAAGGATTTTCAGGATAGGAAGAAAAAGGATAACGGATGTATTTGTATAGACTATCATATTGGCTACCTTCCCCACCAGCCCAATAGTTTCTTAGCCAGTTGAAATCTGCACTTGGCTGCCAGAAAATATACCAATACATAATAGATTGGTTACCATAACCTGCTCCTGGCAAATTATCACTATTCCTATATCCATAATTGATTTTCGTGGATATTTTAAATTTCTTGGAGACTTCCGTATTAGTAGAAAGACCAATATTTTTCCTACCAAAACCAGTATTGGGAACAAGCCATTTGTTATTTTCCATCCCCATAGTTAAACGTATAGTTGTATTCCCAAATATTCTACCGTCGACACTAAGATTATTCCTAAAATTAGTACCCGTTAAGAAAAAATCATTGATATTATTATACGCCTTCCATTCTGTACGTTGCGTTCCTACTGCCTGCAATACTGGATCATATTGGAAAAATTCTTGTCCGTCAAACCGCGGGCCATAGGCCGAACTTGTACCACTAGTACTTGCTCCATCTAAAGACGCTCCGTAAGAATAATAGTTGGCACCTCCCAACCCTTGACCATATTCATATTGCATATCGGGATGTCTGTTCATTTGTTCAATATTTCCATTCATCACATAGTTGACATTGAACTGGCCCTTTTTCCTTTGATGTGAGGATTTTGTAGTAATCAAGATAGCTCCATTAGCAGCTCTTTGCCCATACAAAGCAGCGGCAGCCGGACCTTTCAATACCGTGACGCTTTCGATATCTTGTGGATTGATATCATTCAAAGAACTTCCATAATCTGCCGGCAAATTATCGGAGTTGGTAGCATATACATTGTCACTACCATTAGCAGAACGTTTTCCACTACTATTGTTTATTACCACACCATCAACCACCACCAATGCTTCATTATCACCAGTAAGATTATTTTCGCCTCGAAGAATGATCTTGGCGGAAGCGTCTGGACCACCACCCGAACGAATCAGATGCAAGCCTGCCACTTTACCAGAAAGCGCATCCACCCAATTCGTCGAAACTGCATCCGTTAGCTGTGAACTATCAATTTTTGTAATAGCATAACCCAGCGATCTGGAACGTTTTCTAATCCCGAGTGCAGTCGTAACAATAATATTGTCCAGTTCAACTTTTTTCTTAAGCTTGATTATAATACTATTGATCCTGCCTTGGTTCGGTTTATAATTTTCCCTAGAGTAGTCTTCATATCCAACCAATTCAACTGTAATATCGTACAGATTAGAAATAGAAATTCCCTTGAAAGTAACTACACCATTAGCATCCGTCTTGGCTTCTTGCTTAATAGTTGAGTTGGCATTTTTAGTGTGTAAAATAACTGTAGCATTACCCATTGCACTATCTTTCTGAGAGGCGACAAGAACTCTAATATCTGTGCTAGTTTTATTCTGACCGAATATATACGAACCTAGCATGGAAAATAATAACACCAAGAAAAACTTAAAAGAGTGATTCATACTCTTGTTTTTAATTTTCATAATAACATACATTGATGACAAAGCTTCGCCCAATGACATTTGAAAATGCCACAAACTATACTTGAACTAATCTGCTTTTAATTTGATTGGATAATTATTTTTTCATTCTCTATGCTATATGAAAGATCATTGACGCTACATATAGTTTTTAAAACCTCATCAATTGTAGCATTCTTTTCAAATGAACCTGTAAACCACAAACCTTCCAGATCTTTTGAACTATAAATCATTTTAGTCTTGTACAATAAACCAATTTTCTTAAGACAAGAAACGATTGATTCTTTGTAAAATACTAACTTCAAATTGGCGACATTGACATTTCGAACCGAATCACCAGCAACAATAGGCGATTCCGTTCGCAATTGATTATCCTCTATTTTGCCTTTTACCAAGATATTATTAGCCGCATTAAATTCTATTGACTCTCCTGGAAACAAATAAATTATTGGTGCAGGTTTTCCATTCAAAAGTGAACGTTGAACACTTATTTTTCCATGAAATAATTTAATGGAAGTTTTTTGCTTTCGAGATATATTAACGCTAAAAGAAGTTCCTAGTGCGGTCGTAACAATGCCTTTAGCAGTGACGGAAAAAGGTTTATGTGGATTCTTCGCTACTTCAAATCGAGCAGAACCGCTCTCCAGTAAAATATCTCTTTTAGACTTGTTGTACTCAGAAGTATATTTTACAACCGAATGTGCAGCTAATTCTACTAACGTACCATCAACCAATTCAAAATGTATGGAAGAGTCCTTATCGTTCGCTTTTACTATATCTGTGACAGCCATAGTCTTGGAAACTATATTTCTCTTATAGTAGGCATTATGATCTTTAGGAAAAAAGAAAACAAAACCCATAATAAACAAAATACACGCCGCAGCCCAAAACCAAAGTTTATTACCACCATTTCTTTTTTGCAACTTCGACTTTTGATCTTGACTGCCGATTTTTTCATGCAACAACGCTAGTAGCTTTTCGTATTTTTCTTCGTCATGTATAGTTTTGTTATCCTCTTTTGTTACGAAAGAGAATTTTTCCATACCAATACTAGAGTAATCGTTTTCTACCTCACTCAAATATCGAAGAAGTATATCTTTTTCGTGCGCTGTAATAGTACCATCCCAATATTTCCTTAATAACGTTTCCATAAAGTTTATCCATTATTAAAGACTAAGAATACTGCAAAAAGGAAATGGTTTTAATGTTACCAAATTATTAATTGAAAATTATAATCCAACCGAGCATAGTATTAGACCTAATGCAAATAAACTACTCACCATCTCATTGTTTTGATTCAATATCAACTTGATAGAACGTTTTGCTTGTTTGAGATATTCTTTTACGGACAACGGATTTAAATCCAGCAAAGTTGCTATCTCTTCAATATCTTTTCCTTCAAACTTATGCATGTAAAAAACGATTCTTTTTTGTCTAGGCAGTCGATCAACTGCGTTATATAAGGATTGCAATTGTGCCTCTACTAATTCGTGTGATGCTTTATTGTCATAGGTAGGCATTTCTGATTCAAAATCTTTGCACTCATCTTTTAATAGCACAACCTTATTTTCCTTAATTGTTTTTTTGAGATAACTAATAGACTTGTTGCGACTTACAACATACAGCCAAGAACTATAAGAATGTATAATTTCCTGACTTTGTAAACTTTCCCATAAACGCATAAATACCTCTTGAAATATATCATCCGCTATAATATCGTCGTGTATATATTTAGAAATATTTAAGTACACAGATTTGTTGTACTTACCATAAATATCATTGAAGCGTGTTAAAGTATCTGTAGACATTCCAGCTTGGTTACATAAATGACGGGGGCAAAACTATTATAAACTATATAGTATGTATACTTTTATAATTTAACTAATTATTAATTTTGCATATATGCGAGTGCAACAAATATTAAGTTTGGAAATACCAACATTAACTAATTGTTATTAATATACTTTTTACTCAAAACCACAATTATACATTCCTGAAATAATCATTTCTTTGTATTATCCATAATACGTTTTCGAGTTTATCCAAAGAATCGTTATTTTCATCAATTATTTATTATGGACAGTAGAAGGGATTTTCTAAAAAAATCATTGTTAAGTTCGGGAGCATTAGGTATTTCACACTTCGTACCAGCTTCTATCAAAAAAGCACTGGATATTGATCCAGCTCCAGGCAGTACATTTGTAGATGCGGAACACATAGTTATTCTGATGCAGGAAAATAGATCTTTTGACCATGCTTACGGTTCCCTTAAAGGCGTCAGAGGATTCAATGATCCGCGTGCTATTAAGTTGCCTAATGGCAATCCTGTATGGTGTCAAACGGACATTAACGGAAAAACTTTTGCGCCATTTAGACTAGATATCAAAGACTCCAAAATCACATGGATGGGATCTCTTCCTCATTCTCGTTCTAGTCAGGTCGACGCCTTGAATGAGGGCCGAATGGACAAATGGTTGATAGCAAAAAGATCCGGAAATGCGCAATATCGTGAGATGCCCTTAACATTGGGCCATTACACTAGAGAAGATCTTCCGTTTCACTACGCTTTAGCAGATGCTTTTACCGTATGCGATCACAATTTTTGTTCCGGTATTACGAGTACAACGCCCAATCGTAGCTATTTCTGGACTGGAAATATTCTCAGCGAAGAAAATGGATTAACGAAAGCCAACATTCGTAACGACGACTATAAAGCTGGAAAACATAAGTGGAAAACATTTCCCGAATTATTGGAACAAAATGGTATTTCCTGGAGATTTTATCAAAATGATCTTAGCACCGGCGGAGGCTTTGTTGGAGAAGAGCGTGCTTGGTTAGCTAATTTCGGTTGTAATCTTTTGGAATTTTTTGAAAAATACAATGTCAAGTTCAACAAACGTTACGTAGAAAGTTTGCAGAAACAGATGGATACCCTTCCTGAGCAGATACAAAGACTTCAGGAAAAACTAGCCACATCCAATGAGTCCGACGAAAAAAACGATAAAATGCGAAACGACATGCTTAAGAAGCAGTCGGTATTGGACAACGCTACCAAAGAATATGCACAGTGGAACAAAAAGAACTATGATCAATTAAATCCACAACAAAAAAGTCTTTTCGAAAGGGCGTTCACAATCAACAACGGAGATAAGCATTTCCATGATCTGGATAAGTTGAAATATGAAGATAAGGGCGAAAAGAGAGAGATTGTGGTACCGAAAGGAGATCTTCTATATCAATTTAGAAAAGACGTAAAGGATGGAAAGCTACCTACGGTTTCCTGGTTGGCGGGACCGCAAAATCTTTCGGACCATCCAAGCGCTCCTTGGTATGGAGCTTGGTATGTATCAGAAATTATTGACATACTAACGCAGAATCCCGAAGTATGGAAGAAAACCATCTTCATTATGACCTATGACGAGAATGATGGTTATTTCGATCATGTTCCATCTTTTTTAGCGCCTGATGCGCTTCGCCCAGAAACAGGAAAATGTTCTGAAGGTATTGACACTTCAATAGAATGGGTAAGAAAAGAAAATGAAATCAAACAAGGTATCAGAGAAAAAGAAGCACGTGAAGCCCCAATAGGACTAGGTTTTAGGGTTCCAATGGTGATTGCTTCACCTTGGTCAAGAGGAGGACAAGTTTGCTCGCAGATTTTTGACCACACTTCTACTTTACAGTTTTTGGAAACTTTTATCCAAAAAAAATACAGCAAAAACGTACATATCGACAATATATCCGAATGGCGTCGTACAGTATGTGGCGATTTGACAGCGGCATTTCAACCCTATAATCCACAGGATAAAAAATTGCCTTTTTTGGATAGAAATCAATTTATCCAAACCATCTATAATGCACAGTTCAAAAGCGCGCCTACCGGTTTTTCCGAACTATCTACAGAAGATGTAGCTCTAATTGCAACCCATCCTCAAAAATCTAGCAAAATATCTCAACAAGAACCTGGAATCTCTGTTAGCACAAGCATTCCATACGAGTTGTATGCAGACGCTAAATTGTCAGCTGACAAGAAAAATCTCATTTTGACAATGAAAGCAGGAAAGGATTTTTTTGGGTCTAATGCAGCAGGTGCTCCATTCATGGTTTACGCAGGTAATGCATATAAAGACGTTAAACAAGATGCGTTTGAAATTGGAAAAGTTTGGTCCTATGCGGTTAGAGCTGGCCATATATTGGAAGACCAATATGAAATGGAACGTTTCAAAGATGCTAAATATCATATCAATGTTGTAGGCCCGAATGGTTTCCTACGTGAAATCAAAGGCTCGCAGCACGATGGAGACCTTTCTGTTGAGACTAGCTATGAAAAAGCAAAACTCAACAATAAGGCAACTGGCAATATCCGAATAACGCTTAAGAATAATGGCAGTACTACAATGGCCGTCAACATATTGGACAACGCTTATAACAATCCTCCACTATCCTACAATCTAAAAGAAGGCGAGGTTAAGGAAATCGTACTTAATCTTCAAAAACATTACGGCTGGTATGACTTTTCTGTTACTGGCAAAAACGAAGAGGATTTTCTGCGAAGATTCGCTGGGCATGTGGAAACCGAAAAAGCATCCATGACGGACCCTTTCATGGGAAGAATGGTGTAAAATGGCTTATTTTTAGAGTTTATAGCCTTTTTTAACGTTTCAAAAAATGTTTAAAATGCTTTTTTGGACGGAAAAAAGTAATTTGCATACCGTTAAAAATAAAAATCAATTACATGAGCCAAAAATATGACTTCGGGATGGTTGGTCTGGGCGTAATGGGCCGCAACCTACTGTACAATATGGCAGATAATGGATTTAGTGTTATCGGCTTTGACTTGGACGTAGAAAAAGGTAAAGAACTGGAAAAAGGCGCTACTCCTGGCACACAGGTAAAGGGCGTAACGACTTGGGAAGATTTTGTTTCTAACCTTGCAACTCCTCGCAAAATAACCATGTTGGTTCCAGCTGGTAAACCAGTGGATTCCGTGATAGAAAGTCTTCTGCCTCTTTTGGAGAAAGGAGACATTATTATTGATGGGGGTAACTCACATTACACGGATACTATTCGCCGCGTAAAATACGTAGGGGAAAAAGGGTTTCATTTTATGGGAATGGGTGTTTCTGGTGGTGAAAAAGGTGCTCGTCGAGGACCTAGTATCATGCCAGGTGGCGACTTGGAAGCTTACGAAGTGGTAAAACCATTGTTGGAAGCCGTTTCTGCAAAAGTAAATGGCGATCCTTGTACTGCCTATATGGGTAAGGATGCAGCTGGACATTATGTCAAAATGGTTCACAATGGTATCGAATATGCCATCATGCAATTGATAAGCGAAGCTTACGATTTGTTGCACAGAGGACTTGGACTTTCCAATGAAGAACTACATGACGTTTTTGCAAAATGGAACGAGGGCGAATTGAATTCTTTCTTGATTGAAATCACTCGTGACATATTCGAACAAAAAGATCCTGAATCCGGCAAATTCCTAGTGGATCTTATATTGGATAAAGCAGGTGCTAAAGGAACAGGAAAATGGACTTCTCAGGATGCAATGGATTCTGGTGTTTCCATTCCTACAATCGACATCGCAGTTTCTTTACGTACTATTTCTGCTTATAAAGACGAAAGAACAGAAGCTGCCAAACTTTATGCTTCCACACACAAACCTTTGGATGTAGACAAAGAAACATTTATCAAACAAGTTGGCGAGGCTTTGTTCTTTGCCGTTATTGTTAGTTATGCTCAAGGTCTTGCCCTATTGGTAAAAGCGTCCGAAGAGTTACAAATGGAAATTCCATTGAAAGATGTTGTGAAGATTTGGAGAGGTGGATGTATCATTCGCTCGACCTTGTTGGAAAAATATTATCAAGCATATACCAAAAATCCGAAACTGTCCAATATCCTTTTGGATGCGGACATTGCAGAATTGGCAAAAGCTCGCGTCGAAAGCCTTCGCGAAGTAGTTGCTTTAGCGGCAAAAAGCAGTATTGCAGTCGGTGGCTTGCAAACAGCTTTGGCATATTTTGATAGTTATACAACCGATAGAATGCCTACAAACCTCATTCAGGCGCAACGCGATTATTTCGGCGCACATACTTATCAACGTATTGACAAAGAAGGTACATTCCATACTGAATGGGGCGAATAAGTTGATCACAAACGCTCTCAATTTTCACAAGCAAATCGAAATCTCATGGCTAATATTATAAAAAAAACAGCACCTACGCTCATCTTTATTTTTGGTGGTAGTGGTGACTTGAACCATAGAAAATTAACGCCAGCATTATACAATCTGTATGTTGACGGATTTCTAAACGATAAATTTTCCATTGTTGGTTTGGGCCGTTCGGCTTATTCCGATAAAAAATTCAGAGATCACCTCTTGGAGGGAATCAAGCAATTCTCTCGTCGTCCAGATGATGGAAAAGGACCTTGGAAGGAATTTCAAGAACACGTTTCCTATCTTCAAATGGATGCGGGAACGGAATCCGAATATGCGCTTTTGGATAAAAAAATAAAAGAAACGGAAAAAGCATGGGGCGAAAAACCAAGTGTACTATTCTATCTTTCCGTTGCTCCGAATTTATTCCCAGTCATTGCCAAAGGTGTTGCGACAATACCAGCAGCTCACGATGAACAAAATGCACGCATTGTCATCGAAAAACCATTTGGTCATGATCTTCAAAGTGCATTAGAATTAAATGCTTTGTTGGCGGGTCTTTTCAAGGAAGATCAGATCTATCGTATTGACCACTATTTGGGTAAAGAAACCGTACAAAATATATTGGCGCTTCGTTTTGCCAATACTTTGTTTGAACCTATTTGGAACAATAAATACATCGACCATGTTCAGATCACCGCGGCAGAAACTGTCGGCGTAGAAGACCGTGGAGGTTATTACGAAACATCTGGCGCTCTACGTGACATGATCCAAAACCATATATTACAAGTGTTGTGTATGGTGGCGATGGAAGCTCCGGTTTCATTTGAAGCGAACGAAATCCGCAATAAAAAGACCGATGTATTGAAAGCTTTGCGTCGTTATACAAAAGATGAAGTAAAAGAAAATGCAGTCCGCGGTCAATACGGCGCAGGTTGGATGAAAGGAGAGCAGGTACATTCCTACCGTGAGGAAAAGAATGTGGCGCCTAATTCCAATATAGATACTTACGCTGCCGTGAAATTCCATATTGACAACTGGCGTTGGCAAGGTGTACCTTTCTATGTCCGTACCGGTAAATATCTACAGGACAAAACAACGATGATTACCATCCATTTCAAACAAGCACCAAAATATGCTTTCCCTCCCGAAGCTGTTGATGCATGGAGACCTAATCGTCTAACGTTGACAATACAACCGCAAAATGACGTTCGTTTACTCTTCCAAGCCAAACATCCGGGACAAACCATGTCTTTGGATCCGGTGGAAATGGTGTTC
>QFOI01000186.1 GCA_003241175.1 Pseudopedobacter saltans | reverse complement strand
TGGATATTTCCTGTTTGCGCATCAGGAATGTTACTCACTGCAATGATTATAGTTTGGTCGTGGTCTTTGAAAGCCGCGAAGTCCAATCCAGCGGAGATTTTACGAACAGAATAATATCGCTTACATTTCACTTTTAACTTCTCTTATGTTTAAAAATTATTTCAAAACTGCAATTAGAAGCCTCCTTAGAAATAAAGGATATGCTGCGCTCAATATATTTGGATTGGCTATCGGAATGGCAAGTGCTATTCTGATCGTATTGTGGATTGTGAATGAAGTAAGTACGGATAGGTTTTACAAAGACGTAGATCGTATCTATATTCTTAACAACCGAGACAAAGCGCATAATGGTGAAGTAATGCTATGGAGTTGGACACCAAAAGTTATGGGACCAATCGTTAAGAATGATTTTCCGGAAGTAGAGAATACGACGCGAGTCAGCAACGCTTCTTTTTTGTTTACGGTTGGAGAAAATAAAGCGGTTTTGGACGGAATTTCAGCTGATAGTTCATTTTTAGATATTTTTTCGTTTCCTATAGTCGCGGGTAAGAAAACAAATGTCCTTAGTTCGGTCAATGATATCGTTCTTACTGAAAAAACTACCAAGCAATTATTCGGAAAGGACGACCCTATCGGCAAAACCGTAAAAGTAGATTCCACGGATTTGTTTACAGTAAGTGCTGTATTGAAAGCATTACCTGCTAATAGCTCTTTCAAATTTGATTTTATTGTTCCCATTTCTTATTTGAAAAAATTAGGTCAGGTCGATGACTTTTGGGGTAATAATACAGGGCAGACGTTTGTAAAACTAAGATCTTCTGCGAGTCTTTCTAGTTTTAATACCAAAATCAAAAACCTAACTATTAACCACTCAAAAGAAAGTGGTCGTCCCTTGACACAAGAAGTTTTTGCTTATCCACTGACACAAAAATATTTGAACAACAAAGTGGAGAATGGACAATATGTAAGTGGACGTGGTGTTATGGTCAAATTATTTACGGTGATAGCTTGTCTTATCTTGTTGATAGCTTGTATCAACTTCATGAATCTAAGTACGGCTAGAAGTGAGAAAAGAGCCAAAGAAGTGGGGGTAAGAAAAGTTGTCGGTGCTCGTAGAGGTTCTTTGATTGCGCAATTTATTATGGAAAGTGTTGAGCTCTCTTTTGTCTCGTTTACAATAGCCATACTAATTGTTTTTATTAGCCTGCCTTACTTCAATAAACTAGTAGGAAAGGAATTGATATTGCCTATTCTTAATATTACTTTTTGGTTGTTGAGTATTGCGTTTATATTATTTACGGGAATATTGGCGGGAAGTTATCCAGCATTTTTTCTATCTTCTTTCAAACCTGTTTCGGTTTTGAAAGGTACTTTCAGAAAGCCCCACTATAAGGTTAGCCCACGATCTGTTTTAGTTGTTGTACAGTTTACATTCGCTATTGTTTTGATAATATCCACACTTGTTATTGCAGATCAGATTCATTATTTACAAAAAAGAGATAAAGGATACAATCAGGATGCATTGGTTTATAGTTTTATCGTGGGTGATATGGAGAAAAACTATAATGTATTGAAGCAGGATATGATGAATAGTGGTGCGGTTACATCTGTAACGAAAACACTTTCTCCTATTACGGAAAACTGGAGCAATGGTAGTGGTTATTCCTGGACTGGCTCCGTACCAGACGATAAGAAATTAAGTTTTGTTCGATTTTCTGCCGATGCAGATTTGATAAAAACGGTTGGTTTCAAACTAATACAAGGACGTGATATTGATGTGTACAAATATCCAACAGATAGTAGTGCTGTTGTGCTCAATGAAACGGCTGTAAAAGAAATGCATCTCTCCAATCCAATAGGTGCAACGATTACAAATAGTGATTTCAATTGGCATGTGGTAGGAGTCGTGAAAGATTTTATCATCGATGCACCCTCTGCGAAAATTGAACCGATGATGATACAAGGTCCAAGCGCTTGGTTTGGTTGCGTACATTATCGCCTTAACCCTGACCATGCAACAGCTTCCAATCTGGAAAAAATTGAAAGCATTTTTAAAAAATATAATTCGGCTTATCCGTTTGAGTATAATTTCGTTGATGAAAACTATGCGAAGAAATTTGAAAATATTCAACGTATTGGCTGGCTTACGAATCTTTTTGGAGGATTGACAATATTTATTTCTTGTCTTGGTCTGTTTGGTTTGGCTGCCTATATGGCGGAAGCGAGAACGAAAGAAATTGGTGTGCGTAAAGTTTTGGGTGCATCCGCAAAAAATCTTTGTGGCTTATTGACGAAAGATTTTTTGAAACTAGTCGCTGTTTCCATTTTAGTGGCGAGCCCTATTGCTTGGTATGCTATGCGAAGTTGGTTGGAAAACTATACTTTCAGAATCAATATTCCGATGTGGACTTTTTTCTTATCAGGTGGAATATCTCTAGTTATTGCATTTCTTACTGTTGGTTTTTTGGCCTTACGAGCGGCCGGTGCGAATCCAACTAAATCATTACGAACCGAATAATTATAATTTCCCTTATGTTTAAAAATTATTTCAAAACTGTGATTAGGAGTCTCTTGCGAAACAAAGGATATGCTGCGCTCAATATATTTGGGTTGGCTATCGGTATGGCTAGTACGATATTGATTGTGCTTTGGGTGACGAATGAAGTCAGCATGGACAGATTTTATTCCAAAATTGATCGCATCTATACGCTGAATAATAGAGACAAGTTCAGTGGTGACTTATGGGCTTGGAACACAACACCTAAAATTTTGGGTCCTACTGTTCAGCAAGAGATTCCGGAGATTGAGAAAATGACTAGAGCTGCCTATGCTTCTTTTCTTTTTACTAAAGGAGAAAACAAAACAGTAGCCAGAGGGTTGTATGTTGATTCTAGTTTTTTAGATATTTTGGACTTTCCAATAGTGACGGGGAATGCGCATACAGCCTTAGATGTTGTTAATAAAGTAGTTATTACAGAAAAGTTCGCTAAGAAATTATTTGGAAATGATAATGCACTTGGACAAACTATCAAAATTGATTCTAATGATTATTTTACGGTTAGTGGCGTGTTGAAAGATTTACCTGTTAATAGTTCTTTTGATTTTGATTACCTTTTGCCTTGGACTTATCTGACCAAATTAAATGAGGATGATAAATATTGGGGAAATAATTCTGTTAAGACCTATATTTTGGCAAAACCCGGTGTGGATCCTAATGTATTGAATGCCAAGTTGAAATATGTAACTATCAATCATACTAAGAACACACAATATCCAGCCAATACACAAGTATTTGCTTATCCATTATCCAAAATGTACTTATATAACAATAGTGTTAATGGACAGTATGTAGCTGGCAATGCAATAACAGTTCGCATGTTCTCCATTATTGCTGCTCTGATCTTGCTGATTGCTTGTATTAATTTTATGAATCTTAGTACAGCACGTAGTGAGAAAAGAGCTAAAGAGGTCGGTGTTAGAAAAGTGGTGGGTGCCAAAAGATATACATTGATATTACAGTTCATGACAGAAAGTGTAGTACTTTCTATATTGTCCTTCCTGGTTGCGATTATATTGGTTTTAATAGCACTTCCATTCTTTAATACCCTTGTAGGTAAACATTTAAGCGTTCCTTTCGGGAATATTGTTTTCTGGTTATTTGCCATTTTGTTTATATTGATTACGGGGCTTCTAGCAGGAAGCTACCCTGCATTTTTCCTTTCTTCTTTTAGTCCTGTAAAAGTTTTGAAAGGAACATTTAAGAAGCCTAATCGAAAGGTTAATCCTCGTTCTATCTTGGTTGTTATCCAATTTACTTTTGCTATTATATTGATTATTTCAACTATAATTATTGGTAGACAAATAAACTATGTCCAAAATAGAGACAAGGGTTTTCAACAAGAGTCATTGGTATATAGTATGATGAAAGGGGATATTGATAAAAATTATTTGTTGATTCGTCAGGAATTGTTGAATAGTGGAGCTGTAACAGCCGTAACTAAATCTATGTCACCTATCACATATCAGAATAGTGACGGTTGGGGATATTCCTGGCCTGGAAGTACTAAAGATGATGAACAGTTAGATTTTGGAAGATTTTCAACTGATGCAGATTTTGCGAAAACGTTAGGAACCAAAATTGTTCAAGGGCGAGACATTGACATTTATCATTATCCCACAGACAGCAATGCTGTACTCTTGAATGAAACAGCAGTAAATAAAATGCGTTTGAAAAATCCAATTGGAACGTTAATCAAAAATGGTGATGATGAACATTGGCGCGTCGTAGGCGTAGTAAAAGATTTTATTATCGAATCCCCAACAGAAAAAGTGGGACCAATGTTTATTGCCGGACCAAAATCATGGTTTGGTGCAATTCATTATCGATTAAACTCTTCGAATAACACTGCTGATAATCTTTCTAAGATTGAGGCAATATTCAAAAAATACAATCCGGATTATCCATTTGACTATAGTTTTGTTGATGAGAACTATGCAAGAAAATTTGTAAGTATAAAGAGGACAGGAACATTGACATCCTTATTTTCTGGACTAACAATTTTTATTTCTTGTCTTGGTTTATTCGGTTTGGCTGCCTACATGGCGGAAGCGAGAACTAAAGAAATTGGTGTACGAAAAGTATTGGGCGCATCAGTAAGTGGAATTGCTACTCTTTTGTCCAAAGATTTTCTCAGGTTGGTATTGGTTTCGATATTAGTGGCTATTCCAATTGCTTGGTATGCTATGTTCCAATGGCTTACAGGCTATGAATACCATATCAATGTTCCAATATGGGCATTCTTCCTTGCAGGTTTTTTATCTATTATGATAGCTATTCTAACTGTTGGATTCTTGGCGGTTAGAGCCGCACGCGCCAATCCGACTAAAAGTTTAAGAACCGAATAAAACGTATAATTCATAAATAATAACTCATAAATCAATATCCCATGATAACTATAAAGAATCTCAATAAAATCTACCGTACAGAGGAGATAGAAACAACTGCACTCAACGATATTTCTGTCGAAGTAAAAGATGGCGAATTTGTTGCCATTATGGGGCCTTCAGGTTGTGGTAAGTCCACGCTGTTGAACATATTGGGATTGTTGGATAATCCTGATAGTGGCAGCCTTTTGTTCAACGGACAAGAAATCGCACATTTCAATGAACGTCAACGTTCCGAATTACGCAAACATAATATCGGATTCGTATTCCAAAGTTTTAACCTGATAGACGAATTGACCGTTTATGAAAATGTTGAATTGCCTCTAATCTATACTGGAATTAAAGGAGAGGAACGCAAAGAAAGGGTCGAAGCTGCTTTGGATAAAATGCAAATTATGCACCGTAAAAATCACTATCCACAACAATTATCTGGTGGTCAACAACAGCGTGTAGCCGTTGCTAGAGCGGTTGTTAACAAACCCAAATTAATTTTGGCCGATGAACCGACTGGTAATCTGGATTCCAAAAATGGGGGAGAAGTAATGGAACTTTTAACCTCATTAAACGAACAAGGAACAACTATTATCATGGTGACTCATAGTGAACATGATGCCCAGTTTAGTCATCGTATCATTCGTATGTTGGATGGTCAGACTGTTATGGAAAATATATTGATCTAACGAATGTTATTGTAAGGCTCTTTGAACAACTATTTGTTTTTTTAACTATATTATTTTATGATCCGTAATTTTTTGAAAACTATTGGAAGGAATATAAAGCGCAGCAAAACTTTTAGTTTCCTCAATATAATAGGTTTGGCTATTGGTATAGCTTGTGCTGCCATTATTTTTTTATGGGTTGAGTTTTATCTTAATTTCAATCATTCCATTAAGAATTTTGATAATCTTTACAATGTAAAAAATACGCAAACGTATGGTAAAGATGTTTATACGTTTTCTTCTACGGCTTTATTAACTAAAGATATTCTCGAAAACAAACTTTCTGGAGTTACAAGCGCTTCACGTTACAATAGTTACGGTGCAACGATCTCTGTTGGAGAAAAATATACATCTCATAGTGGTGCTTATGTGGATTCTGCATTTATGGATATGTTTGATTTTCCAATGGTTGCTGGTAACAGATCTAAAGCTTTAAATCATGTAAATCAGATTGCAATATCGGAAAAGTTAGCAGAAAACTATTTTGCTGGTCAAGATGCTATGAGCAAAACAATCATGGTCGATAAACAACCTTATATTGTTTCAGCAGTATTCAAAAAAAGATCTAAAAACACTAGTTTTAATAAAGTGGAATTTCTGATTCCTTTTGATGTTTTTTATGCACCGCATAAGGGAAAACCAGAAGATATATGGGGAAATAACTGGACGGATACTTGGGTCATGCTATCCTCAAATGTAAATGTGGAAAAAGCTAATCAACAATTAAAATCCTACATTAAAAAGACCTATCCGGAATCCAATAACTCCATATTTCTTTATCCTTTAAATAAAATGGTTTTGTATGGTCAGTTTGTTAACGGTAAAGAAGATATTAGTTCAGGATACATTAAGTATATCAAAATGTTTTCGTTGATAGCAATCATTATTCTCATTATTGCTTGCATCAACTTTATGAATCTTTCTACTGCTCGTAGTGAAAAAAGATCAAAAGAAATCGGAATTCGAAAAGTATTGGGTTCTAGCAGAAAGGCTCTTATTGGAAAACTATTAATGGAGTCGATCGCGATAGCTTATAATTCAGTGCTATTGGCAGTCTTGATCATTGCTATAGTGCTTCCAATGTTTAATCAGCTTGTCCACATTCCTTTGAAAATGGAACTGTTCAAAAGTGCACATTTGATTTTCCTAGTTGTAATTGGATTCTTTGCTGGAATATTGGCAGGAAGTTATCCAGCTTTGTATTTATCTTCTTTCAATCCAATCAGTGCCTTAAAAAGACAAGTATACAAAATTGGTGGAGGTGCTATCAATATCCGAAAGGTATTGGTTGTTTTTCAGTTTGCCATTTCTATCATTATTATTTTTTCGATGATTGTTATCTATCAACAGATACAGTTTTCCAAAAATCGTGATTTGGGTTTTAACCGAAATAATATCTTGTCTGTTGAT
>QFOI01000185.1 GCA_003241175.1 Pseudopedobacter saltans | reverse complement strand
AAGATGAGAAGATTCATGAAGACTTCTTACTAAGTAATGGATGGAAAACAAATATGGAGGAAAAAGATAGTACGAAATACGATTCTTTTAAAGATATTAGGTTTAATGTAAAAAATTGGAAAACTGTTTCAATTCCTCATAATTGGGATGACTATTATGGATACAGACGAATTACGCATGGAAATCTTCATGGATATGCGTGGTATCGACTAAATTTTGAAGTAAAGAATCCAAACAATAAAAAACGATATTTTTTGCGTTTCGAAGGCGTTAGTTCTTATGCAACTATTTGGGTGAATGGAAAGTATATTGGAAAACATAGTGGAGGGCGTACAAGTTTTTCCTTGGATGTGTCAGATGCTATTAACTACAATGGAAAAGAAAATATAGTTGCAGTTAAGGTTGCTCACCCAGCTATGATTAGAGATCTTCCTTGGGTATGCGGAGGTTGTTCGGATGAAAGAGGATTTTCTGAAGGGTCGCAGCCTATGGGAATTTTTCGTCCGGTGCATTTGGAGATTACTGATCCTATAAGGATTGAACCATTTGGAATTCATGTTTGGAATCAGGAAAATAAATTAGGATCTCGGGCGGAAATTTTGTCAACAGCAGAAATTCACAACTATGGAAATAATCCTCAAAAAATAGAAGTCATTCATCAATTAATAGATCAAAACAAAAAAATAGTTGCCACAACCAAACAAAGTAAAAATCTATCGCCCAAAGAAAATGCAATTGTAAATTTTGATCCAATTGTATTGAAAGAATTTCACTTGTGGTCTTTGGAAAATCCTTATTTATACCAATTGAAAACAGAAGTTTTTTCTGATGGAAAATTGGTTGATGTTGTTCATACGGATTATGGTATCAGATATGTGTCATGGCCAGTAAACAATAAAGGAAGTAAACAATTTCTACTCAATGGAAAACCTGTTTTTATCAATGGTATCGCAGAATATGAGCATATTTTGGGAGGAAGTCACGCATTTACAAAAGAAGAAATAAAATCCAGAGTTGAACAAATAAAAGCGGCCGGATTTAATGCATTTAGAGATGCTCATCAACCACATAATTTGGAATACCAGTACTATTGGAATCATGATGGAATGCTATGGTGGCCACAGTTCTCCGCACACATTTGGTTTGATAGTCCTGAGTTTAAAGAAAATTTTAAATCCTTATTGCGTGATTGGATCAAAGAACGTCGCAACGATCCTTCTGTAGTTACTTGGGGTTTGCAAAATGAAAGCCGTCTTCCAAAAGAATTTGCGGAAGAATGTATGTCTATCATTCACGAAATGGATCCTACATCAGTCAATCAACGAATGATAAACACTTGCAACGGCGGAGAAGGTACGGACTGGGATGTACCTCAGAACTGGAGTGGAACTTATGGAGGTGATCCCAATCAATATGGTGAAGAGTTGAAAAAAGAATTATTAGTTGGAGAGTATGGTGCTTGGCGATCTATTGATTTGCATAAATCTTCTGAATTGTCTCAAAACAGAAAGTACAATGAAGAGGATATGACGGATCTCATAGAATTGAAACTGCAAAAAGCTGAATCAGTAAAAGATAGCGTATGCGGTCATTTCTTTTGGTTGTATAATTCCCACGACAATCCTGGACGTGTGCAAGGAGGCGAAGGGATGCGAGAGATTGATCGTATTGGCCCTGTGAACTATAAAGGTTTGTTAACTTCTTGGGGCGAACCATTGGATGTGTACTATATGTTTAGATCCAATTATGCAAATGCGAAGTCCGATCCGATGGTTTACATAGCATCACATAATTGGCCAGATAGATTTGAAAAAGCTCAAAATGCCATTATAAAGGTTTATTCTAATTGTGATGAGGTAGAGTTATTCAATGACACTAAAACGGTATCTTTTGGTAAGAAAAAGAATTTAGGAATAAAAGGAACGCATTTTGAATGGGACAATGTTTTCGTACAATATAATGTGCTTTATGCAAAAGGTTATGTGAATGGAAAAGTAGTTTGCGAAGATGTTGTTTTACTTCACTATTTGCCCAATTCTCCTAACTATAAAGATTTACAGTCCAAGGATGAAATCATAACAAAAAAGTCTAAAAATCTAAATTATATCTATCGAGTAAATTGTGGCGGAGATCAATATGTTGACCATAATGGAAATAAATGGCTAGCTGATATAAACTATAGCATTGAGAATAAATGGGGCTCAACTTCTTGGGCAGAAAATTTCAAAGAGTTAAATCCTGTATTTGCTAGTCAACGAGAAATAAGCGATCCTATAAAAGGTACTGTTGATTGGCCACTTTTTCAAACTTATCGTTATGGAAAACAGGAGCTAGAATATCATTTTCCCTTACTTGATGGAAGCTATACGGTGGAATTGTATTTTGTCGAGCCATGGTTTGGAAAGGGAGGGAATAATAACGCTTCAGGTTGGCGACTTTTTGATGTGGCGGCAAACGATATTGTAATTGAAAAGAATTTAGATATTTGGAAAGAAGTGGGATTTGCTAAAGCATTAAAGAAAACTTATATCGTAAATGTAAAAGGTGGTTTATTGCGTTTGAATTTCCCAAATATCGAAGCAGGACAAGCGGTTATTTCTGCTATTGGAATTGCATCTGCAAATAACGTTAAGCCGCAAACTAATAATACAAACTACTTAAAACTTAAAAAACCTAAAGATTCATCTTCTTTTACTATCAGGAATTGGTTGTCCACAAATACAAAACCTATATTGAAAGGAAGCACGATTATTAGTGGGTTGCCTTATTATTTGTACGGTGCAGAATGGTTACAAACTAAAAATGCTTTAAAAAATATTCCGATACAAGTAGAACTTAAAGATTCTGCGGATGTGTATGTTGCTGTCGATTCTACTGTAAAACTATTGCCTAAAAATCTAATTGGATTTGAAAAATTAAATGAAGTGATTCATTTTGGACCTAACGATAAGAAACCTACAATAGTTTACAGAAAACGTTTTCCTAAAGGAGAATTTTTGTCTTTTGATAGTGAGGATGATATTTTTATATGTGCACAACCAGTTACCAATATTTTACCTGCATACGATTTGAAAGCTGTAACCACTTACAAAGCAACCGATGCTCTATTTAGCAGTGGAAATTGGAAGGAAATTTCTTTTAATAAGAAAAATGTGCTTCAATTGCAATATAGCGGAAATGATACTTTAGTTTTTAATTTTCATACGGGTGTTGCGGATATTTATTCTTTGACTTTGAAATATTCCAATATGACAGATAAGAAACTTCCTGGAAAACTTATATTGGAAAATGCTTCCAATACAGTTTTGAAAGTAGAAGAAATTACATTGGACTTAACAAAAGAGGGGAAGTGGGGATTGATAGAAACTAATTCTGATAGCATGATTAATGCGGGAGACTATAAGTTTAAATTAGTGACAAATGATGCGAAAGGGCTTGTCGTGTCAGGAATTGAAATAAGATAATAATGAAAAGAGTTATTTATTTATATATTATTTTTCAATTGTTTTTTTGCTATTCGTTTGGCAAGGATTTGCAATTGTATGGTTTAAGATGTGAATCTAGAGTGAATCCTTTAGGCATAGCTGTACTACAACCTCATCTTAGTTGGAAAATCCAAAGTGAAACACGCAATACTGAACAAAAATCATATTCTATATTGGTTTCCGAAGATTCTACAGCGCTAATTTCTGGTAAAGGAGAAGTCTGGAGTTCAGGAAAAATAAATTCAAAAAATTCCATTCAAGTTCCTTATGCTGGACAGAAGTTAAAAGCTGCAACTGTTTACTATTGGAAAGTGAAGATATGGGGCAATCATAAAAAAGTTTCAGAATGGAGTGAAATAGCTACATTTCAAACTGGCTTGTTTAACTTGACTGATTGGAATGGTGCCAAATGGATTGGTATTCAAGAATTGCCAGATTCTTTAAAAATGATTCCTGCTCCGTCCTCAGTTAATAAAGGAAAAATAATACCTGACAACGAAATTTTACCCATTTTTCGCAAAGAATTTTTAGTAAAAAAGGAGATTAAAAAAGCTTTTGTTTTTATTTCAGGATTAGGTCATTTCGAGTTAAGACTAAACGGTCAAAAAGTTGGAGATCATTTCTTGGATCCAGGTTGGACAAACTATGAAAAAGATGCTATTTATCAAACTTTTGATATTACGACTCAATTACAACAAGGACAAAATGCTATTGGTGTATTGCTTGGTAATGGTTTCTATTTTACACCCAACAAAAGATTTAAAAAACTAAAGGTCGTTTATGGTTTTCCCAAAATGATTTGTTCTCTAGTTGTCCAATACAAAGATGGATCGACGGAAAGATTGAATAGTGATGAACATTGGTCTGTAGATAAAAGTCCAATAATATTTTCTTCGATTTATGGTGGTGAAGACTATGACGCCAATTTAGAACAAATAGGTTGGGATAAGCCTAATTTTGACAAAAAATGGAAAAAGGCTATTTTAGTAAACGGTTCAACAAAATTGAGTAGTAATACGCAAGTACCAGTTAAGGTCATGGAAACTTTTAAGCCTGTAAAGCAGATTTCGATAAAAGATGCTGTCGTTTATGATTTTGGACAAAATGCTTCTGGTATAGTTAAGATAAATGTCAAAGGAAATAAAGGCGATACGATTCGTGTCATTCCTGCGGAACTATTAAATGATAAATTGGAAGCTAACCAAAAAGCGACTGGTAGTCCTTATTATTTTACTTATATATTGAAAGGTGATGGAGAGGAAATATGGCAACCTCGATTTTCCTATTATGGTTTTAGATATGCACAAGTTGAAATGATTGCAAAACAGAATGGTGTTTTACCAACGTTAAATGCTATTGAAATGTTGCATATTCGGAATTCGACTAATGCTTCTGGAACGTTTTCGTGCTCTGATACATTATTCAATCAAACTAACAAGCTAATACAATGGGCTATAAAAAGCAATATGGTTAGTTTGTTTACGGATTGTCCACATAGAGAGAAACTAGGCTGGTTGGAGCAAGAACATTTAATGGGTAATTCCATTCAATATAATTTTGATATTGCTTCTTTTATTCCAAAGATTTTAAAGGATATGCGTTTGGCTCAGACCGATAGTGGTTTGATTCCAGAAATTGCCCCGGAATTTGTACAATTCAGTGATCCATTTAGAGATTCTCCTGAGTGGGGGAGTAGCAGTATTTTAGTTCCGTGGTATGCTTATAATTGGTATGGTGATAGTAGATTTTTGGAAGAGAATTATAGTATGATGCAACGCTATCTGCTGTATCTAAAGCAAAAATCCAATAATGGGATATTGATGCAGGGACTGAGTGATTGGTATGATATTGGTCCAGAAAAATCAGGATTTTCGCAATTGACGCCACAAGGACTTACGGCGACTGCGATTTATCATTTTGATCTAATCATCATGTCAAAGATTGCGAAACTGTTGGGAAAAGATAACGATGTAAAAAAGTACACTTCGCTAGCTGCTATAGTTAAGAGATCTTTCAATGAAAAATTTTATAATCCTACAACCGCTCAATATGGGACTGGTAGTCAAGCATCTAATGCAATGTCAGTTTATATGCAGTTAGTTGATCCTTCTAACAAACAAAAAGTGATTGATAATATAGTTGATTCATTAGAGCATAACAATTATAAATTGACCGCTGGTGATATTGGTTTTAGGTATTTGTTGCTGGTGTTGGCTGAGGCTGGTAGATCTGATGTGATTTATAAAATGAATAATAGATCCGATGTCCCTGGGTATGGTTATCAACTGAGTCATGGTGCTACATCATTGACAGAGTCATGGCAAGCTTATGGTTCTGTTTCCAATAATCATTTGATGCTTGGACATTTAATGGAATGGTTTTATCAAAATGTTGGAGGTATTAAGCAGTCGTCGAATTCTATTGGTTATGAAACTATCGATATTTCGCCTGATTTTGTTGATGGTATTTCTCATGCCAACACTACTTATAATAGCACTTATGGTAGTATAGTTTGTAATTGGAAAAAAGAAAGTAAAGATATAGTATTGGATATTGTCATTCCTGCAAATACGAAAGCAAATATTTGTTTACCTAAAAAATATTTTACCTCATTAATGGAAGGAAATAAAAAAGTAAAATTACCTAATAACGATAAAACTGATGATAAAATAATTTATTCTATAGGTTCAGGTAAATATCAGTTTCGAGCTAATTATAGCAATTGATTGTATTTAAATAAGTATTGATGCAAAAATTAATTAAATATATTACTCTAGTTGTTGTTCTACTATTTTGTGTAGGTAAAATTAATGCACAAAATGATAAGCAACAATCTTTCAATGATGGATGGCTATTTTATGAGTATGATTCAACCAAAGAAAATGTCGATACTATAAATTTTAAAAATTGGAATCTTGTTCAGTTGCCACATGATTGGAGTATTTATCATGATTTTAGTAAGAGTTATGCGACTACACCTAACCAGGGTGCATTACCGGGTGGTATTGGTTGGTATGCCAAAAAGTTTAGATTGCCTAAATCTTATGATAACAAGTTTGTATATATTGATTTTGACGGTATTTATAGAAATAGTGAAGTTTGGATAAATGGTCATTATTTAGGAAAACGCCCGAATGGATATATTTCGTTTCGTTATGATTTATCTCCCTATTTGAAAAGGGACGGTAGTAATAATAAAATTTTGGTAAAAGTTGACAATAGCAAACAACCAGAGTCCAGATGGTACACTGGAGCAGGCATTTACCGTAATGTTTGGCTGACTACCAATAATGCAGTTCAAATAAAGCAATGGGGTACTTTTGTTGAGCCTAAAATTGAACAATCCAATAATGCATTGATGGGTAGTGTCACAACTTCAACTTCTATTGAAAATAAATTATCTAAAAGAGGAACATATTTAGTAAAAAATATTGTTTACAACAATCGTAGAGTAGAAGTTGCCTCTAGGCAAACTACTTTTTCTTTAAAAGATAAAGAAAATCTGGCCAAAACGACAATTGAACTAAATAATCCAGAATTATGGTCTCCTGAAAACCCCAATTTATATAGAATGCAAACCTATGTTTTG
>QFOI01000184.1 GCA_003241175.1 Pseudopedobacter saltans | reverse complement strand
TAATGATTCAATTTTAAAGATAAACTCATATACACTTATAAAGAAAAACTTTATGCAATAAGATAAACTATCATTATGTTGCTATTTAATAGTTGTTACTGTAGTTACAGTTTTTAACAGTTTACTAAAATGTACTATTCTTGTTGTTAAATAACTTTTTAATAAAGTTTCTGTATCATCATGATAGTCTGGCATATTTCACAGATCTAACGTTCCTTCATTCCATTATGCTTAAAAAGGAAATAGGCCGTTTGATAATAAGCTATCGCCTTTCTTTCCAATAATGGGTTTGAAGTATTACAAGGGGACTCTTTATTGTTGGAAAAATCATAAGTGTAACTACTTATCTGCTGTTGTGGGCTCAGTATCACCATACTGTCATTTTCTATATATCCCAGTTTTTGATATGTACTTACAAATGCCCTTGGATGGTAACTTGCCGCCAAAACATTCTTTCCAAAAAGTTTACTGTTATAGTTCCAGCCGAGTATATTGAAAAGCGTTGGATAAATGTCGATTTGAGATGTTAGCTGTTCAATATTAAACACCTTCCCCATATTGAGAAACATTGCCGGGATATGGTATTTACCTACATCAATCTGATTTTTCCCTGCACTTTGGGCACAATGGTCAGCGGTAATAATAAAAACAGTATTCTTGAACCATTCTTTTTTACTGGCATTTTTGAGGAATGTAGCTATAGCATAATCAGTATACTTTATGGCACCTTCCCTAGATGTGCCGGAGGGTATATTCACCTTGCCTGAAGGGTATGTAAATGGCCGGTGATTAGACGTAGTCATCACGAAATCATAAAATCGCTCATTTTTGCTGTATTTATTATCTGCATCCTTTAAAACCTGTGCATATATATCCTCATCACATACTCCCCATGCATTTTCAAACGATATTCCTTTGGGAGGGATGGCCTTTCTAACGGAACGTATACTTTCATTCAACATTCCTTGTCTTGGATGATCTATTATATCGTAGCCATTGTTTCCGAAAAACATATTCATGTTGTCAAAATATCCATCCCCACCATAAAAAAAAGTAGTTGCATAATGTTTGCTCCTAAAGATCGATCCGACCGTAAAAAGATCTTCATTATTCTTTCTGCGTACTATACTATTTCCAGGAGTGGGAGGTACCGCCAAGGTTAGCGCTTCCATTCCTCTTACCGTACGTGTGCCCGTCGCATACATATTGGTAAAAAGAATGCCGTTTTGTGCCAAAGAATCAAGGCATGGGGTCAATCCCTGTCGATTACCAAAGTGCTCCATGAATTCCGCACTAAAACTCTCTAAGGTCAACATGATTACATTAGGCCGGTTTTCTGGTACGCTACTGTTTGTTATATTTCGGTCTATGTTTAACTTTCCCGTATAAAATCTCGTCATACTGTCAACCAGATCCTTTCTCAGAATGGAAAAGGCCTCCCTACTGTTTATACGTTTATAAAAATCATCATAATTAATCTCGTTGTTCTTGAACGCTGAAAAAAAGGAATAGATACCCGATTTGGCAAGCTCATTCTGGTACCGGTTTGTGCCCTTGTCAGCCAAAGAATTATCCACGGTATAGCTATAAAACAGAACTACACATCCTATTAACACAAATAAGGTTGCCTTCTTTTTTAACGAAGCTGTATATTTAAACGTTGCTTCAAAGATTCCGGTTTTGTAGAAAAGTATAAATACAATGACTGCCAAGACGGACATACTCGGGAGTAATATCCATAGAGGGTATGATTCGCTTATATTTTTAACGACTTCATAGGTATAGATCAGATAGTCCACCGCTATAAAATTGAAACGGCTTTCAAACTCTTTCCAGAATAATATTTCTGCAAAAGCAGAAAATATAGTGATAAATACGATTAAAATGAAAACGGAGTATGTGACTGTTTTTTCCAATATGGAAACTTTCAGTTTGTCAGGAAGGACCAATAAAAAAAATGAATAAGGTAGCACTAGAAATGCACTTACTCCAATATCATATATCAGTCCAAGTCCCAATAGGCGACACAGGGTTATGAAAGACAGATCCGCCTGCGCCCCGGCAAGGAATAGTAATACAATCCTGATTGAGAAATTAAGCAACAAAGAATAGATACAAAAATAGCATAGTAGGGAAAATCTTCCCATTCTATATCTTGTCATAACACTATAGTATAAAAAGTTTAAGCAATAAAATGACCAGGGCGAATGTGCCTTCTTTTAAAAATCAATATCCGCCTTGCCCATATGCTTCAGAGCAGACATGATGAAAGAAGTATGCTTCGTCTCTTATTTGAACAAGTCTAAGTTGCCGTCCAAATATCTTTGGGTGGCAGGTTGTTTGATGGACTGTTTTTATGTTTACCAACACCAGAGGACAAACGCTGCCTTTGTCCGATTGAGGCAAACTATAATTTCATATTCTGTATTCTTACTGCATTCAATATTGCCAGCAGTGCAACACCTACATCTGCGAAAACCGCTTCCCACATGGTTGCCAGACCTCCGGCTCCCAACACAAGTACGATGCCTTTCACCACAAATGCCAGGGTAATATTCTGCCAGACAATTCTTTTCGTTTGTTTTCCTATATTGATCGCCATGGGGATCTTACTTGGTTTGTCATCCTGTATGACCACATCCGCCGTCTCGATGGTAGCATCGCTCCCCAGTCCCCCCATCGCAATACCGACATCACTCAGCGCCACAACAGGTGCATCATTCACTCCGTCGCCGACAAAAGCAACAGTTTCATTTTTGGCTTTTATTGCTTTGACCTGATTCACTTTATCCTCTGGTAATAAATCACCAAAAGCACGGTCGATACCCAGCTTATCGGCAACAAATTTTACCACCGTACTTTTATCTCCGCTGAGCATGGTTGTTTTTACATTCAGAGCCCTCAAATCATCTATAGTCCGTTGCGCATCTTCTTTTATACTGTCCGCGATCGTGATATATCCGACAAATTTTTGGTCGTAGGCCACGGCGATGACCGTGTAGACTATACTATTTGGGTCAATGCCATAAGGGATGGCAAACTTATCCATCAGCTTGAAATTACCCACCAACAACTGTTTGCCACCCACCTCGGCCAGTAGTCCGTGCCCGGCGATTTCCTCTGCATTGTCTAACTGTATCTTACCGGCCTGATTGCCTACAAACTGATGAATAGCAGTCGCTACCGGATGTGTACTATGGCTTTCCAATGCATCAACCATCTGCATGATCTCTGCCTGGTCAAAAGCTTTGTCAAAGGCAACTTCCTGTACCTGAAAAACGCCTTCAGTCATTGTGCCTGTTTTGTCCATGACTACATTCTGTATCTGAGCGATGACATCCAGAAAATTACTGCCCTTAAATAGTATCCCGTTTTTGCTGGCGGCACCTATACCCCCGAAATACCCTAACGGAATCGAAATGACCAATGCGCATGGACAGGAAATAACCAGGAACACCAATGCCCTGTACAACCAATCCCTGAATTGGTAACCGTCGACAAAGAAATAGGGCAGAAAGCAAATACCTACGGCCAGAAGTACTACAACCGGTGTATATATTTTGGCGAACTTACGGATGAATAATTCTGTCGGTGCCTTCTGGGAAGTAGCATTTTGTACCAGTTCCAGTATTTTGCTCAGCTTGCTATCAGTATATGCCGTGGTCACTTTCACTTGTGATACTGTATTCAGGTTGATCATCCCAGCCAGGACGATATCTCCCTTGGCTTTGGTGTCGGGCTTGCTCTCTCCAGTCAGAGCAGCCGTATTGAAAGATGCGGAACCCGACAGCAATTCCCCGTCAAGTCCCAGTTTCTCCCCTGGTTTCAGTTGCAGGATGTCTCCAATGATGGCACTTTCTGCCTTTATTGTCTGTGGCTGGTCGTTCCGCAGGACAGTCACTTCATCGGGACGCTGGTCCAGTAATGCCTTGATATTGGATTTGGCCCTCTTCACGGCCAGTGTCTGAAAGACTTCGCCAACGGCATAGAACAACATCACGGCAACCCCTTCGGGATACTGTCCAATGGAGAACGCACCTACAGTAGCAATCCCCATTAATAGAAATTCAGAAAAGATGTCACCTTTACATATGCTCTGAATCGCCTCCTTGAGTACGGGAATCCCGACCGGTGCATAGGCCGCTACATACCATATAGTCCTTATCCAGCCAGTGAACCATACAGGTTGCATATAATTGTCAAAGTAAATGGCAATAAGCAACAACAGCAGGGAAAGGATACTTGGCAAGAACATTTGAATGGTGCCGACTTCGCCGTGCTCATGGTCATGCCCGTCCTCATCACTGTGCGTTTGATGTGACACTTTTTTAACGAGGTCTTTTGCTCCCGCGTTCGTGTATATCTTATCTGTTTGTGTGCAACAGAGTTGTTTTCCCTGTGCATCATATTTGTGTTTATGTTCCATATAAGTTAATTTATTAATTAAACAATCATTCCTAAAATCAAGAAAACAAGAAATCCAAAGAAAAAAACGGAAGTGTGCCATACGGTTTCCTTTTCCTCGTGGGCCTCAATCAATAATTCTTCCGTAACGAGAAATAATAATGCGGATAAACCAAACGACAACACTATCTCCATTGCACTATCTGAAAGGTTATGCAACAAGGTGGCCCCCATAATTGCACTTATAAAAAAGAGAAATGCCAAGGATGCAATAATGCCGATAGACTTATCTTTCTTTACCCCGTTACCTACAAGCTCGGTTGCTGTTGCTATTCCCAGGCTGATTAATTCAATACTTAATGCTATAGCCAACAGAGTGCCTGTGGCTTCTCCTGCCGAAAAACCGATTCCTAACAACAGGCCGTCAATAAAGATGTCAACTCCAATGCCCATTATCAATCCCATCGGTATTGCCTTGCCAGAAGTATTGACTGTTTCTTTTTGTTTATCTTCTCCGAGGTGTTTTATAAGAAGCATTGTAAGCAACCCCAATACAAAACCGATGACGACCTGAAAGGGTTTATGTTCTTTTACAACATTGGGAAGTATCTCAACAGCGACAACAGAAAATACAATTCCTGCGGCAAAGTGCAAGATCAGGCTCCGCACATTGCCATTTGTTTTTTTGTAAATGCCAATGATCCCCGATACTGTCATTGTAAAAACAGGTATTAGGCTGAATAAGATAATTTTTAAAAATATAGGTGTCATATCAAAACATTTAAATTTTCAGACTCCCGTTCTTTCAAAGTATTTTTCATAAATCATTTGGTTCAATGTGGATTAATACATGTTCCAATTGTGACAATTGCGTTTTTAATGTGTCTTGTAAATTGTGGGCAATGTCATGTCCTTGCCTTACAGTGATATTGCCATCCACTGTAACATGCAAGTCAATATGGTATTTCAATCCGACTTTCCGTACAAAACATTTTTCCGTATTAATTACCCCATGAACGGTTAAAGAGACCTCTCTGATTCCTTTAACTAGTACATCGTATGTATCCTCATCCATGATCTCTCCCAATGCGGGACGAAATATGCGATAACTATTGTATAGTATAAAAAAAGAGGCAAACAATGCAGCCCAGTCGTCAGCAGTTTCATAGCCATTTCCAAAAAAGAGTGCTATTGAGATACCAATAAATGCAGCTAGGGATGTAATTGCATCACTACGGTGGTGCCAAGCGTCTGCCCTTAATGACGAACTGTTGGTTTCCTTACTTTTTTTCATGACAATCCTGAATGAAACCTCTTTCCATACAATGATTGCTCCTAGGATGAAAAGTGTCCATGGTTTTGGTAATGCATGTGGTGTTTTGATGTTTTGAATGCTCTCATAAGCAATAATAGTGGCTGATGTAATCAAGAACCCAACTACAAGGAACGTTATTAATGGTTCTATCCTTCCATGCCCGTAAGGGTGGTTCTTGTCGGCCGGGCGATTGGCATATTTGAGCCCAAACAATACCAGTATGGAAGAAACTATATCCGCGGTACTTTCAATGGCATCTGCAATCAGGGCATAGGAATGTCCGAAAAAGCCTGCAAGCCCTTTAATGCTGGCCAAGATTATATTGCCAATGATACTGAAATAGGTTGTACGTATTGCTGTCTGTCCGTTCGGATTTGCCATTATCTATTATCTTTTAATTGTTTTTTAAAACTTTACATATACTTAATTGAGTTATTTAATAGATCAATCCGATATACAGAACTCATTGAAAATATTCAACAGGCTACATTTCATAATAAGTATTGTTTTTATGTTTTGCCGGGATCTTTTTTTCTCCGACCATTTCCTGCAGATTAATTTCTACTGTTTGAGCCAGCGAAGTCATCGGAGTATCAACAGGAGAGTTATCAAAGGGATCCTGCATAATGATGGCTGTTTTTTCGATGGCAATAAAAAGTATGGGAATCAGTATGGTTATCAGAATTTCAATAATCAACTGAGAATCCTCCAGCCCAAACGGTAAAATAGCGGCAAAAACATAGATCAACATATGAACCAGCAGGCTATATGATTTAGGAAAGACGGTATTCTTAATACGTTCACATTTACCTATACTATCACATAACCGTGCAACTGTTTCATTCAATTGCACCTGTTTAATGTCCGTAATGATTCCTTCGGAAGCCAACTGTTTTATTGTTTCAGAATGTTTATCCAGTAAAGCATTGGGTATATTCGTCGCTTTTATTTGGTGAAAGTTCAGGAACGCCTGAACCTTGGGGGAATATTCTTGCTTTCGTAGGGATTCTCCCAATGCATAGATCCACACAATCTGCCTGTCCGCCAATTCTTTGATTTTGTATTTTGAGTCCTCGGGAACAAACTGGATAAACTGCCGCAGCAGGGTTCTTGAATCATTTACAATAGCGCCCCAGACAGTCCTGGCTTCCCACCAACGTTCATAGGACTGAGCTGTTCTAAAAGCCAGCAATAGAGAGACTGCAGTTCCTACAAGAGCCGGAACACTTAGGGGCAAAGATGTGTTTTTGAATATGGGATGCATATCCAGCAACCCAATCGTGGTTGCAAAAATACAGATCAGAATAACCTGCCATTTGATCTCACTGACAAAGTACCATATGGATATTCTTCGGTTTAATAACATAAAGAAATTATGATTTTAGATTGTTATTTTTTTTTTTTT
>QFOI01000183.1 GCA_003241175.1 Pseudopedobacter saltans | reverse complement strand
GGAAATGATTCGTGGGGTTACAATACCAATTTCATGTTTGCGTTAGACAAATATTACGGAACTAAAAATGACTATAAAGCATTTGTAGATGCTTGTCATCAAAAAGGTATTGCGGTTATCCAAGATATAGTATTGGAAGATCAGTTTGGATCTTCCCCAATGGTGAGAATGTATGCGCAATCATCTGGTGCTCCATCTTCTGATAATCCTTGGTTCTACACAGATAATCGTCATCCTTATGCGGTTGGTTATCAACTCGATCATACATCTGCTGTTGTACAACAATACACAAAAGACGTCATGAAATATTGGATGAAAGAATATCATATTGACGGATTTCGATTCGACCAATCAAAAGCATTTACACCGAAATATAGCTTGACAGATGCAGAATGGTCGGCTTATGACGCGACTCGTATTGCTATATTGAAGCGCTATAAAACCTATTTGGATTCGCTAGATAACGGTGCCTATTTAATTTTGGAACATTTTGCAAACAATGACGAACAAAAGGTTTTAACAGACGCAGGTATGGTCGTCTGGACAAATCTCAACTATAATGCGAACCAAGCTACTATGGGATGGAATACAGATTGGGATCTTTCTGGTTTGTTTTATAAGGGTTATGGATATACGCAACCTTATAACATGGTTGCCTATTTTGAGAGTCACGATGAAGAAAGATTACAATTTAAAAATGGACAATATGGAAATGCCTCAGGTTCCTATAGTGTAAAGGATCTCGCAACTGGTTTATCCAGAGATGGTATGGCTGCTGCATTCTTAATGGCATCTCCTGGTCCAAAAATGATCTGGCAGTTTGGAGAGCGTGGCTATGATATTAGTATTGACTACAATGGTCGCACAGGTGCTAAAGATCCTCATTGGGAATACATGAGCGATGCTAATCGTTTGAAATTGTACAACCTATATGCGAAATTGATCAAAATGAAAATCAATAATGATGTCTATAATACGACCAATTATAATTATGATTTAGGCGGTCTTATTAAATATACCTTATTAAAAGGAACAGATGGAACAAATGTGTTGGTAGTTGGAAACTTCGATGTAGCCACTGCAAGTGCTAGTATTCCCCTCCCTACTAATGGAACTTGGTATGATAATCTAAGTGACAATACAGTATCAATATCCAATAACTCAACTAGTATGACATTGCAACCAGGGGAATTTCATATATATTCTACTTCTAAACTCAAATAGTAAATTTTGGAAATGAAACTTACACGGAGCCTAATGTATTTTGTATTGTGGTCTAGTTTTTTCAATATAACTAGTTTGCATGCTCAGGATACTAAAATTGATCGTATCGAACCTCTTAATTGGTGGGTTGATATGAAGTATGATACGGTGCAATTGATCATTCACGGCAAAAATATTTCTTTATATAGTCCTTCTATAGAATATAAAAATATAAAAATATTACAAGTACATAAAGTAGAAAATCCTAATTATCTGTTTGTGGATTTGTATATCACCCCATCAGCTAAAGCTGGAAAGTTTCCAATCATTTTTTCTCAAAAAGGAAAATCATCCATTTCTTATAGTTATGAATTAAAGGAAAGAAATAAAAGTGTCAAGGCGCAGGGTGTGACAAGTAAAGATTTTATTTACCTTTTAATGCCAGATAGATTTTCTAATGGAGATGCCTCCAATGATAAAGTGGCAGGTTTATTGGATCAGAGTCTTAGTCGTGATACATTGACCTCTAGGCATGGCGGAGATATGCAAGGTGTTATAAAGCATCTAGATTACTTACAAGAACTTGGTATCACTTCATTATGGATGACTCCGGTATTGGAAAACGACCAATCAGAGACTTCCTATCATGGATATGCCAATACCGAAAACTATCATATTGATCCTCGTTATGGATCCAATGAATTGTTCAAAATTTTAACGGATTCTCTACATGGAAGAGGTATGAAAATGGTCATGGATGTGGTGCCAAATCACTTCGGAAGTCAACATTGGACGGTGGTGGATATGCCTATGAAGGACTGGGTGCATCAATGGCCTAGTTACACTAATTCCAATTTCCGTGATCAAGTGGATTTTGATCCATATGGAGCTGAGAGTGATCGTAAACAAATGGTCAACGGATGGTTTGACAAACATATGCCGGATATGAACGAGTCCAATCCTTATTTACAGAAATACATTTTGCAGAGCAATCTGTGGTGGATTGAGTATGCGGGGGTAGATGGTTTTCGAATAGATACTTATCCTTACAATGATCCGGTATTTATGGCGAACTGGGCCAAAGCGATTCTTAAGGAATATCCTGGTTTTACTATGTTTGGTGAGACTTTTGTTAGAGGTGCTGTGAATCAGGCTGCATTTGCGGAAGGGGATATGTTGCATCGAGGTATTGACACGCACTTGCAAGGAGTAACGGATTTTCAAAGTTTGTGGGCCATAACGGATGCTATGACCAAACCGTTTAGTTGGGATGATGGTGTGATGAAGATTTACAATAATCTTTCCAAAGACTTTATTTATAAAGATCCTACTCGCAACGTTGTCTTTTTGGATAATCATGATTTGAGTCGTTTTTATTCAGTAGTCGGGCAGAATCAAGATAAGCTAAAATCTGCATTAGCGTGGATGTTGACAACTAGGGGTATTCCTCAATTATATTACGGAACAGAGATTTTAATGAAAGGTTTTTCTAATCCTGATGGTTATGTAAGAGAAGATTTTCCTGGAGGATGGGCTGGTGATAAAGACAACAAATTTTCGGAAAAAGGAAGATCTCAATCCGAGAATGAATTATACAACTATATAGCAACTCTTGCCAACTATAGGAAAAAAAATAGAGTATTGCAAGATGGAAAATTGATGCAGTATGTTCCACAGGATGGTGTGTATGTCTATTTTAGATACAATGATAGTAAAACAATTATGATTGTTATGAATACGAACGACAAAGCGTTTTCATTGGATACTAAAAGATTTGAACAAAGGTTATCCAACTATACAAGTGCAGTGAATATATTGGACAACACTGAAGTTAAAAATATTCGAAACATAAAAATACCATCTTATACCACCTTGGTATTGGAATTGAAATAACGGAAAATATTTGCTTGGCATATGGTTAAATGTTTATTTAATTATATAAATTTTTAGAGTGATTAAAGGTTGTTTATTTGATTTAGACGGAGTGATTGTCGATACGGCAAAGTTTCACTTTTTGGCTTGGCAAAGACTTGCCAAGTCTTTAGGTATTGATTTCAATGAAACTCAAAACGAAGAATTGAAGGGCGTGAGTCGTATTGATTCTTTAAAGAAAATACTGGCTTGGGGCAAGATAGAAAAAAGTGAAGAGGAAATAGAAAAACTTGCAACCCAAAAAAACGAATGGTATGTCGAGATGATCAATACTATTCGCCCGGGAGATGAATTGCCAGGCGCTAGGTCTTTTTTGCAGGATTTACGTAATGCCGGTTTGAAAATAGCCTTAGGATCTGCTAGTAAAAACGCGGGAACTATATTGGACAAATTGAATATAGTTTCTTTGTTTGATGCTGTTATCGACGGTAATCAAGTGAAGAATAGCAAGCCTGATCCTGAAGTGTTCTTAAAAGGTGCAGAAGCATTGGGGTTAGAGTCTATGGAATGCGTCGTTTTTGAGGATGCTTTAGCGGGTATTGAGGCTGCTAAAGCAGGAAAGATGTACAGTATTGGTATTGGAGATCCCTCTGTATTGGGAATTGCCGATAAGGTCTTTACCGGATTGAATGAAATTAAACTAAACGACGTTTTATCACTTGACAAGTAAATAAAAAATGAAAGATTATATTATAAAGGACGAATGGAAAATTATTGAGGAAGGTTTTCATCCAGAATGGAATGAAATATCCGAAAGTCTATTTAGTTTGGGTAACGGTAGAATGGGTCAAAGAGGAAATTTTGAGGAAACCTATTCCGGTAAAACCCTACAAGGGACTTACATTGCAGGAGTCTATTATCCAGATAAGACACGTGTTGGTTGGTGGAAAAATGGCTATCCGGAATATTTTGCCAAAGTTTTGAATGCTGCAAATTGGATGGGTTTGCAGGTGAAAATAGAAGGTCAGGAACTCGATTTGGCTGTAGTCAAAGTGGATGAATTTAGAAGAGAACTGGATATGCAAAAGGGTCTTCTTTCCAGAAACTTTGTAGCTACTTTTCCTGATGGTAAAAGTATTAAAGTTACGACTACAAGATTCAATAGTATTGCTAATGACGATTTGGTTACTTATAGTTACAACATTAAGGCTATCAATTTTTCGGGAAAGATTTCTTTGTTATCCTATACAGATGGAGACGTGAAAAATAAAGATTCCAATTATGATGAAAAATCTTGGGACGAGGTTTCTTTTTTTCAAGATGGAAATCTCGATTTGTTGACATTGAGAACAAAAAAAACGGCATTTGATGTCTGTACTGGAACGGCCATCCGTTTACTTAAAAATGATAGTCCAATTCCTTTTCATACGACTAAACTTAAAAAGGAAAAATGGGTCGGAAGTCAAGTTGACATAATTGTGGAGGAGGGGCAATCCATCACATTTGAAAAAATTGCAGTTAATCTATCGTCTGAGAATGTAGAAAAGGAAAAGCTACAAGCCGTTACTCATGAAGCTTTGGTGAATTACACGAAAATATCCTTTGAACAATTGAAAGAAGCGCATAGTACAGCTTGGGAGAGGAAATGGGAAAACAGCGATATTGTTATTGAGGGAGATGTGGCAGCACAACAAGCCATTAGGTTTAATATTTTCCAACTGAATCAAACCTATACTGGAGAAGATGCTAGACTCAATATAGGCCCCAAAGGTTTCACAGGTGAAAAATACGGAGGTTCCACTTATTGGGATACAGAGGCATATTGCTTGCCTTTTTATCTGTCTACAGCGGACCAGTCTGTTGCTAGGAATCTGCTAGTGTATAGATACCATCATCTACAAAAAGCTATTGAAAATGCTGAGAAGTTAGGATTTAAAGATGGGGCAGCCCTTTATCCGATGGTAACGATGAATGGAGAAGAATGCCATAACGAATGGGAAATTACCTTCGAAGAAATCCATCGGAACGCAGCTATTGCCTTTGCTATTTTTCGTTATATTCAGTACACAGGTGATGCTCAATATTTAGTGGAATACGGTTTGGAAGTATTGATTGGTATTGCAAGATTTTGGGCACAAAGAGTTAACTGGAGTGACGCTCGTCAGCAATATGTTATGTTAGGCGTAACTGGTCCAAACGAATACGAAAACAATGTCAATAATAACTGGTACACGAGTCGTATGGCGATGTGGTGTTTGGAGTACACATTAGAAGCTTTGTTGGAGGCGAAAGATTTAAGTCAAGAAAGCTATAAAAATATTTTAGTAAAAACTAATTTTCAATATGACTCAGAAACTGAAAACTGGCATCATATTATTGAAAATATGTACCTTCCCAAGAGTAAAGAATTGGGTATATTTCTGCAACAAGATGGTTATTTAGATAAAGAACAAATACTTGTAAGTGACTTGCCATCCACAGATCGTCCTTTGAATCAGAAATGGAGTTGGGATCGTATTTTGCGCAGCTGCTATATCAAGCAAGCAGATGTGTTACAAGGTTTTTACTTTTTAGAAGATCAATTTTCAGAGGAAGAATTACGGAAAAATTATGATTTTTACGAACCTAGAACGGTGCACGAAAGTTCCTTGTCTCCTTGTGTGCATAGTATTTTGGCAGCCAAACTAGGAGATATTGAACGAGCGTATAGTTTTTACCTAAGGACTTCTCGACTTGATCTTGACGACTATAACAATGATACGGAGGATGGTCTGCACATTACTTCTATGGCGGGTACTTGGATGAGTATTGTGGAAGGTTTTGGTGGAATGCGGGTAAAAGATGGACATTTGCATTTTACGCCTTCACTGCCTAACGAATGGGCTGGTTTTTCGTTTCAGATTGGATTTCGCGATGCCATTTTTAAGATAAAAGTGAATCGAGAAAATGTAGCAGTCACCCAACTTAGTGGAACTCAAGATGAAATTTTCGTATTGGAGGAAGCTAAACAAATCAATGTTGGACAGACTGTCAAATGGGAAATGAAATCCTTGGTACATTAATGTTTCAATAAGGAATATGAAGAAACTGTTATTGTTATTTGTGATTTTTATAGTTGCTGAGTCTAGTGCTCAGCAACGACCTGTTATCTATCAGATGATGGTTCGTTTGTTCGGCAACAATAACACTAGCAATATGTACTACGGCTCCATCGAGCAGAACGGGGTCGGAAAATTTAATGATATATCAGATCGAGCTTTGGATTCCTTGAAAGTATTGGGACTTTCACATATCTGGTATACAGGGGTCATTGCGCATGCTTCGATGACTGATTATAGTACGTATAGCATTGCGCCAGATGATCCGGATGTTGTAAAAGGAAGAGCCGGCTCTCCTTATGCTGTTAGGGACTATTATGATGTCGATCCTGATTTGGCGGTTGATGTGAACAAAAGAATGGATGAATTTCAACATTTAATTGACCGCACACATAGTCATGGGCTTAAAGCGATTATTGATTTTATTCCAAACCATGTGGCTCGGACCTATCATTCAAATGCCAAAGCCAATAGTATAGTTGACTTTGGAGCTAATGACGATACTAGTGTTTCTTTTTCCAGTAAAAATGATTTTTATTATCTGCCAGGGACATCGTTTGTTGTTCCTTCTGGTGTAGATGCAGGAGGTCCTCATTTTCATAGTCCTTTGAAAGACGGAAAATTTTACGAGAAACCGGCTAAGGCAACTGGAAACAATGTATTCAACCCCAATCCTAGTATTGATGATTGGTACGAAACCGTTAAGTTAAACTATGGTATTGATTTTCAGGATAAAGAGAGTTTGCATTTTTCTCCGACACCTTCTGTTTGGAATAAAATGCTGGAAATTTTAATGTATTGGTCTGAAAAAGGTGTGGATGGTTTCCGTTGTGACATGGCAGAAATGATTCCTGTTGAGTTTTGGAATTGGGCAATTACTTCTGTAAAAAAGAAGTATCCAAACATTATTTTCATTGCGGAAGCTTACAATCCTAAAGTCTATAAAACCTATATTGAAAAAGGGCGTTTTGATTTTCTAT
>QFOI01000182.1 GCA_003241175.1 Pseudopedobacter saltans | reverse complement strand
TTTACAAAGTGTACGCGCAGCTATTTAAGAAGAAGAAAATTTAGTTGATATGAAGAATATACAATTACCAGAATTAGACATACCCTTTGCCTTCTCAGGCAGATCTCTGTTAAGTGTCAAAATGCTAGCGAAACTAGCTTTGAATTTAGAGTGGTCTTGGAATCCCGCGGCTAAAAACATTTGGGAAAGTTTGGATAAAGAACTTTGGGAAAAAACGCATAATCCTTGGGCAATCTTGCAATCCATGCCTTTAAATGTTTTAAAAGATAAAATTACAGAAAAGGATTTCCTATCCAATGTCAAAAAGATCACCCGACAAGCTATCAAAGGCAATCTTACCACACATTGGTTCGAAAAAGAATATGGCAAAAGTAGTCTGGACTGCGTAGCTTATTTCAGTATGGAATATATGTTAAGTGAGTCTTTACCTATTTATGTCGGTGGTTTGGGAAATGTGGCAGGCGACCAATTGAAATCTGCCAATGATTTAGGTGTACCTATTGTAGCTGTTGGACTTTTGTATCAAAAAGGATATTTCCGTCAGGAATTAGATAAAAATGGAAGACAGATTGTATTGAATCCATCCAATGACTCTAGCCAATTGCCGATAACTGCGGTACGCAAACAAAATGGCGAATGGTTGAGAATCAAAATAAAATTCCCAATCGAGGATTTATGGATAAAAGTTTGGCAGGTACAGGTAGGCAAACTGCGTCTTTTCTTGCTCGATGCCAATGACCTTGCTAATTCTCCTTTTAGAAGAGGTATTACTTCCGAGATTTACGGCGGTGATACGGAGTTGCGCATACAGCAAGAGATTGTATTAGGTATTGGAGGTTATAGGGTTTTACGCGAACTAGGTATTCAACCGCAAGTTTGCCATTTGAATGAAGGTCATTCCGCATTTCTTATATTAGAAAGGGCACGGTATTTCATGCAGGATAAAAAATGTTCCTTTGAAGAAGCGCTTTATGCGACTAAAGTAGGAAATTTATTTACCACACATACAGCCGTTGCTGCGGGTTTTGATCATTTTAGCCATGATTTATTGAATTTATACTTAGGAGATTACATCAAGGATGATCTAAATACGGAGCTTTCATTTATTGAAAATCTAGGTAAAATTTCTCTTGAAAGTAATGAAAGTTTTAGCATGGCCAATCTCGCCATTCATGGCAGTGGTCACGTGAATGCGGTTAGCCAATTGCACGGTTTAGTGAGTCAATCTTTGTTTAGTCCGATGTTTCCAAGATTTCCGTTGAATGAAATTCCCATCGACTATGTCACCAACGGCGTGCATATGCCGACTTGGGCATCTGATGCGGCGAACACAATATGGAGTGAGATTGCAGGCGACAATATTTGGAATGGATTGCATTCCGCCTCCGACAAAAAAATCATCGAAAAAGAAATATCCTATTCACTTATTTGGAATACCAGAAAGGAGCAGAAAAAAGCCTTGATTGACATTATCCGAAAAAAAGCTTCGCAAGAACTTTATCTGATGGATATGGACAAAAGCAATCCGGAATTTATGGATAATTTGTTTGATCCAAATGTTTTAACGATTGGATTTGCACGCAGATTTGTTCCATACAAACGCAACGATCTTTTGCTGCACGACGAGCAACGTTTGGTAAACCTATTAACCAATTACGAAAATCCAGTACAAATTGTCATTGCGGGAAAAGCACCACCATTTGACCAAGGCGGCAACGACATGATTGCGCATTGGATTGATTTTATTCGGAAACATGAGTTGCATTCCAAAATCATTTTCCTAAGCGATTATGACATTCAATTGGCACAGTACATGGTTCGTGGTGTAGACATTTGGCTCAATACGCCACGTAGACCTTGGGAAGCTTGCGGCACCAGCGGCATGAAGGTTTTGGTCAATGGCGGACTCAATCTTTCGGTTCTAGATGGTTGGTGGGTAGAAGCCTACAATCCAAATGTGGGATGGGCTATTGGCGATGGCAAGGAACATGATAACGATTATATCACGGACAATGCCGACGCAGAACAATTGTATAGTTCATTGGAGCAGCAGATTATTCCTGAATACTATGAACGCAATAAAAAAGGTATTCCAGAAAAATGGGTGGAAAAAATTCGCCAAAGTTTGATTCAGCTAACACCTGTTTTTTCCGCAGATCGTGCCGTAAGAGAATATACAGAAAAGCATTATTTAGCGTTAGCAGATTTGTATGCGACTCGTAGTCAAAAAAGCGTTGCCGATATTCAAAAAGATATTGCGCTTATAAAATTAATGCAACAGAAATGGCACACGATTACTTTTCAAGATTTTATTGCGGAAAATCAAGAAGAACAATATCACTATAAAGTAACTGTAAATGCAGACGAGATCCCTTTACCTTATATTACTGTACAAGCTTTTGCAGATGAAGTCAATAATTTGCCTAAAGAAATAGTGACGTTAAAACGGGTTCAACCCAAAAGTAAAAAGCAAACACCCTATTACGAAGCAACCTTTAAGACAGACAGACCATTGCAAGATTTCACGCTTAGAGCTATACCAGACTATAGTCAGATTGCCTCTGTATTAGAACTCCCATTAATCACATGGCAACGATAAATCAATTATTCAAATCAAAAACTATTATGAAAATTGTGTATTTCATGACTGTGATTGTCTGTTCTGCACTCGTCGTCGTACGAGCGCAGGCACAGAGAATTACATTAGAAGAATGTCAAACAAAAGCAGCGCAAAATTATCCGCTGATTCAACAATATCAATTATTAAACATTGCAGAAAACTATACTTTGGATAAAATATCTAAAGTATATATGCCACAGGCAAGTCTAAATGGTCAAGCGACATATCAGTCTGATGTAACCAAAATATCACTGGAAAAAGAACTACCGATTACACTCAACATCAATGACTATTTCCCAACGATGAAAAAGGATCAGTATAAAGTCTATGGGGAAGTGCAACAGTTGTTGTGGGATGGCGATCGTTCTAAAGCCCAATCACAATTGACAAAGGCCAGCAATAATGTAGATAAAGAAAAAATCACTGTTAATCTATACGCCATTAAAGGTAAAATCAATGATTTGTATTTTGGTGTTCTTGCCGTAGAGGAACAGAAAAAGCAATTGACTATTTACAGATCTGATTTGCAGGCAAATGCCGACATGATTAAATCTATGCTAAAAAACGGCGTGGCAATGGCTTCCGATATGGACCAGATCGAGGTGGAATTTTTAAATATTGACCAAAAAAATACGGAATTAGAATCTGCAAAGGATGCATACCTCAATATGCTCTCTATATTTATCGGTGAAAAAATTTCCAAACAAACAGAGCTTATCATACCTGCCGATATTCAATCCTTGAATACTGACATCCAGAGACCAGAGTTAAGTCTTTTTGAAAAAGAAAGAAATTTGTATGCGTCTCAGGAATTTTCCATCAAAGCAAAAAATAAACCTACTGTTGGCTTGTTTGTGCAAGGCGGTTATGGTCGTCCGGCATTGAATATGCTCAATCCAGATTTCAAATTTTATGCTATTGGTGGCGTAAAATTCAGTTGGGATTTTGGCAACCTATACACCAAAAAAACGGAACTCAACGAGATCAAAAACAATCAAAAAATGGTGGATGTGCAAGAAAAAACATTTTTGTTCAATACCAATTTGGAGATGCAACAGATATCGCCTGAAATTCAGAAATACAAAGACTTGATGCAAAAAGATGTGCAGATTATGGAATTGCGTGAAAGAGTTAAAACGACGAGTCAGAGCAAGTATAAAAATGGGGTTTACCACATCAACGATCTGATTTCGGATACCAATGCCGAAAACCTTGCGAGACAAGCCAAAGCACAACACTATATCCAATATTTAAATTCCATTTACAACTATCAATTCAAACAGGGAAAATAATACTACCATGAAACGATTTTTCTATATTTTAAGCGTCTCTACATTTTTATTTTCATGCAAAAGTGAAAAGCCCACACATGACGCATCTGGCACTTTTGAAGCGACAGAAGTTGTCATTTCTGCGGAAGCATCTGGAAAGCTGCAATCTTTCAAAGTTATGGAAGGCGATCAACTTACCGCGGGTCAATATTTGGGTAATATTGATAGTATGCAACTATACTATCAAAAAATAGCTGCACAAACTTCCGAAAAAGGAACTAAAGTTAGGCGTCCAGATCTTTCCATTCAGATTGCTGCAACTAAAGAACAATTAGCTAAAGCAGAATTTGAAAGAAACAGAATTTTGCGCTTGCTGGCTGACAAAGCTGCTACGCAAAAACAATTGGACGACATTGATTCCCAAATAAAAGTATTGAAAGAAAGCATTAGTGCACAGACCAATTCCTTGACTACCAATATCAATGCATTAAACGAAGAAGGAAAGGTATACAATGTAAAGACGGAACAAATTAATGATCTATTAGAAAAGAGCAGATTAATCAATCCTATTAGTGGTACCGTTCTTAATAAATATGCAGAGGAAAACGAAGTCGTATCAACAGGTCACCCACTATACAAGATTGCAGATATCCATAATATGATTTTGCGTATTTACATAGTCGAAAATCAACTGAACCAAATCAAGCTAGGACAAAAAGTAAAAGTGTACATCAACACAACGGGCAAACAACAAAAAGTCTATCCTGGATCAATTTCTTGGATCGCTTCAAAAGCAGAATTTACGCCAAAAACTATACAGACGCAGGAAGAAAGACAAAATTTAGTCTATGCAGTAAAAATTGATGTTCCTAATGCCGATAGCTTGATAAAGATAGGAATGTATGGCGATGTCGATTTCAAATAAAGAAAAAGAAGGAATACAGTATGTCAGCAATTACGATTCAGAATATTACCAAAACGTACAAAATGAAGCACAAGGTCATTCAGGCCTTGGATGACATTTGTCTTACTATCGAACACGGAGAATTATTTGGGCTGATCGGCCCTGACGGAGCTGGCAAGACTTCACTCTTTCGTATATTGACGACATTGCTGCTTTCTGACAGCGGCAACGCCTCTGTATTGGGATTGGATGTTAGAAAAAAGATTCGGGAGATCCGTGCAAAAGTCGGTTATATGCCTGGAAGATTTTCGCTCTATCAGGATTTGACTATTCTGGAAAATCTAAATTTTTTCGCCAATATTTTTGGAACAACGATTGAAGCGCAATACGACCAGATCAAAGATATATACCAACAAATAGAACCATTCAAAAATAGAAGAGCAGGTGCTTTGTCGGGTGGGATGAAACAAAAACTGGCTCTTTGCTGCGCACTTGTACACAAACCGGAAGTTTTGTTTTTGGATGAACCAACAACGGGCGTAGATCCTGTTTCCAGAAAAGAGTTTTGGGCAATACTGAAACATTTGAACGAAAATGGCTTGACGATTTTGGTGTCCACGCCATATATGGACGAAGCGAGTATGTGTCAACGAATCGCGTTGATGCAAGACGGCAAAATTATGTCTATTAATAAGCCTGACAATATCGTCGAAAATTTTAGTAAAAAACTGTACGCAGTAAAATCCGAACACAACTATAAATTATTGAAACTATTGCGTAGCAAAGATTACGTAGATTCTTGTTTTATGTTCGGCGATCAGTTACATATTACGTTTCATTCTGAATTTGTCGGAGACGATATTCCAAGCAATGCAACAGTGAAAGAAATCAATCCCGAAATCGAAGATTGCTTCATTGACTTGATGCAAAACAAAAAAGAAAAGAATGAAAATAATTGAAGCAAATAAATTAAGTAAAACTTTTGGCGCATTCAAAGCGGTAGACCAGATTTCTTTTGAAGTTGAAGCGGGTGAAATTTTCGGTTTTCTAGGTGCCAATGGTGCTGGCAAATCTACCGCCATGAGAATGCTCACCGGATTGTCGATTCCTACTTCTGGAGAAGGAAGAGTTGCGGGTTTTGATGTCTATAAAGAAACACAAAAAATTAAGAAAAGTATTGGCTACATGAGTCAAAAATTTTCTTTATATGAGGATCTTACAGTATTTGAAAACATGCGTCTTTTTGGTGGTATTTATGGGATGAGACGCAAGCAGATCAAGGATAGAGCGGACTATTGGTACAACGAATTGACATTGCAAAACGAAAAAGATATGCGCGTGGATTCTTTACCATTAGGAATCAAGCAAAAAGTGGCATTTGCAGTGGCCACTTTTCACTCACCACGGATAGTGTTTCTTGATGAGCCGACGGGTGGTGTGGACCCAATTGCACGCAGAACTTTTTGGGAGTTAATATTTCAAGCAGCGGAAAACGGCACGACCGTATTTGTCACTACACACTATATGGATGAAGCCGAGTATTGTAACCGTATCTCGATAATGGTGGACGGTCAGATCAAAGCATTAGATACGCCTGATAATTTGAAAAAAGAATTTAAGGTTGACAGTATTGATACCGTATTCACATTACTCGCAAGAGCGGCACAAAGAGGAGATAATTAAGTTTTCCTATGAAGAAAATAATGAATAAGACATGAAACAATTTTTCGTTTTTATAAAAAAAGAAACCTGGCACATCCTAAGAGATAAGAGGACCACAATGATATTGTTGGTTATTCCGGTCGTATTGCTCATACTATTGGGATATGCAATATCCATGGAAACAAAGAACTCTCCATTTGTTGTATTTGATCAATCCCATGGTACTTATTCCAGACAAATAAAAGAAAAAATAGCAGCTAATCCTTATTTCAACTATAAAGGCGACATACATAGTGCAAGTGATATAGAACGCACATTTAAAGCCAATAAAGCGAAGGTAGCTATCGTATTTCCCGCTCATTTTGAAAAAGATTTAGTGCAACTAGGCAAGACCGATTTACAGGTAATCATAGATGCGTCAGACCCGGCAGAAGCTACCAATCTGACTAACTATGTACAATCTATATTGTTCGATTTTCAGCAATCTATTGCACCGCCCGGTCAAGCTAATATGCTCATCAATAGTGAAGTCAAACTGCAATACAACCCTCAGGCAATCAGTGTGTATAGTTTTGTGCCTGGTGTAATGGGATGTGTGTTGTTGTTGATCTGTGCCATGATGACCTCTATTGCTATTGTACGCGAAAAAGAACTAGGTACAATGGAAATATTATTGGTATCACCGGTGCAACCTTTGACGATCATTTTGGCAAAATCGGTTCCTTATTTTGTGATATCG
>QFOI01000181.1 GCA_003241175.1 Pseudopedobacter saltans | reverse complement strand
ATTGCTGGAGAAAATCCAGAATATATAATGTCAAAGTATTTTTTCTTGTACCATTCTGCATCAAAAAAAGGAGAATTTTCAATTATTGAGACATGACGACCTGCACGTCTAAAACGTTTTCTTTCTTGTTTAAGCCGACCTTTAAGACTAGCTCTTACATAACCAATATACTTAGTGAGGAACCTTTTTAATGCAGGATGTTTTCGCAAGAACCTCCACAAGGAATCTTTTTCCAAAGATTGCACTTGATTATTAAAAAGCCATATGTTAGCATACAAGCTATTGACTTCTTTGCTTTTGTTCTGCAAATCATTTTTTAAAGACAACTTTTCTTCTTGAAGCCTTTTTATATTTGAATCGAGTTTACTTTCAAATGACGCAATTTGTTGATCATTATGGTCTTGTTGAATAAGTAATTGAATATCTCTTTCAAATTTTCCGCCTACGGCTGAAAATAAGTTTCTAATTAATAATATATTATCTTCTTTTTCGTTGAAAAATGATTGCAATACAGAAGGAAGCTCCGAACCTACAAATACAACTCCTAATCCATGGCAATGCAAAAAATGAAAATGGTTAGTATATTTTGATTCTAACTCTTGCCAAAATTTCCAAACACCAAAACCTTCTTGAATTTCATTTGTGTCATGCAAAACAACAACTCCTTTATCACTCATCTTGGGCAACCAAGTTTCAAAATCGTGCTTGACTGCATCGTAACTATGAAACCCATCAATATGCAAAAGGTCCACAGATCCATCTTTAAAATTAGCTACTGCATCATCAAAAGTTGACTGGATGAGAGTGGAAAAACTTCCAAAATTTTCCTTGTTGAATTTGTTCACATCTTCGAAAACCTTAGAAGAATATAGACCAGCCTGACTATCTCCCAACCAAGTATCTACCGCATAACATCGGGTGCTATAATCATTCTTTTTCACGGCATTACAAAAAGCCCCGTAAGACACCCCAGAATGTATTCCCAATTCTACAAAGACATTTGGTCGTAAAACAGTCACGATCCAATGTGCAAATGGAATATGCCCAGCCCAAGCAGAATCTTTTAGGACTCTAATCGGTTCCCAAAAAATGCTTTCACTTAATCGTAAATTATCAAGATCCATATTTGACATTAATCAATGCTTATTTACCTATTGTTGTATAATCTGAATGCATAATCATCTTGAACATAATTAGCATCTTTATTGTGAGCCTCATATTGGCTAATCAATCTTTCTCCAATATGATCAGCATATCCCCTACTAATCTTTTCTAAATATTCCTCTTCTGAACGACAATAATAGTGATTCAATTGTATCTTTTTAGAGCTATGTTCCGAAAATGGCCCTTCAATTATTTCAAAATTTTCATTGACACATTTTTTGCCCATCACAAATTTAAAATGATGTGGAGAATTGACATCTATAACAAATTTTGGTTGTACAATTGATTTAATATGTTTGTTAACGGGAAAATCTTCATAGCTTCTCATTACAAAACTTTCCAACTGAGATTTCTTTGTTTTAAATTTATGACCATTGGAACCAAAAATTAACCAGTTCATCCCAAAGCCTCCATAGTGCTCAAAATCCTTCAAAAAACCCTTTAAATCTCCTTTAGGAATCTTAGGCACAATGTATTCATCAATATCAATACAGGCAATCCACTTCGACAAATATTTATTTCTTTTAATACAGTGTAAATACGCCTCGTTTTGCTTAGAATCACCAGGATAATTTATGATAGTTACAACACCTTTATTTGTATATTCTCTTAAAATTAAACTTGGTGAGATTTTACTACCGTTATCATAAATAAAAAAATGATCAATGCCTATTTTCAAATGAAAGCGTATCCACTCTTCAAGATAGTCGTTTTCATCTTTTTGAATAGCACATATTGAGACATAGTACTTCGGACGCCTCCCTTTGGAAATTAAAAAATTGAGTAAATTCGAAAATATCCAACTCATTCTCAACTTAGCTTTTTATAAATTTCATTATATTTAATCGCTGCGCCTTCCCATGTAAATTGCCCAGCATGCGCTTTTATTGCTTCTGATTTCTTTGCAATATTGCCATTATAGTCCTCCATCACTTCCATCGTACGAGTTGCAATATGATCTGGCTCAAAATTATCGTAATAATATGCTTGTGAACTCCCAATTTCTGGTAAAGATGTAAGTCTGGACAAAATGGTAGGTTTACCAAAATGCATTGCTTCTAAAACAGGTAAACCAAACCCCTCCGCTAATGAAGGAAAAGGCATAGCTTGACAATTTTTTAGATACCAGTTTTTTTCTGCTTCTGGTATAGTGCCAATAAGCTTAACTCGATTACTTACACCAAAATATTGTGCCCTTTCCATGATTTTATTACAATAAGCGCGATCTAACTGCTGCCCAGCTATTACTAAATCACAATCATTATGTAGCAACATTGATGGCAATACCTTAAAGTTTTTCTTTTCGAGTATCGTTCCTATGGTAAAGAAAAAAGGCAAGTTTGGCTTTACCTTTGGAACTTCAAATTTAGGTTTCTCCACTATATTGCAACCATTGTAAATAACCACAATTTTTGCAATATCAACTTTGCAGTATTTGACAATTTCGCTTTTGACAAATTTTGAAATGGCAACTATCACGTCTGCCCTATCGACTTTCTGCTGAATCTTTTTTAAAATCTCCGATCTTCTTTGGTCTGACTTGTTTTCATACATGAAATTAAAATCATGAATGGTATAAACAATCTTTCCTTTAAACTTAAAGGGAAAATACCGTGTGTTTTGGAAAGTAGAGTGCCAAACATCGTACTTATTGGTAAATGGAAGAAAAAATTTATATAATGGATTGAATTTAAATATATTATAAGCGTCTTGGTACTCTTCAATAATAGTTGGCGGAGCAAATAACGAATACTCATCGTGTTGCTGAAACTCTGGATGAGAAGCAATAGCATTGATGAGCTGATTGCAAAAATGAAACAATCCGTTATTGGAATATTTCATCCGTTCCACATCGATTAATATCCTACTCATTGAACACCCTTGTCTTGATTGAAAAATAGATTCTAGTATCTCTTACGGAAAACGAAACCAATCTGTTGGGTACAGTTGTACAATTTTTCAATTAAAACAAAAGACGTACCTAAACACTTTTAAGAAGTGTTAATATTTTATTTCTTAACATTTGTTATGTCACTGTTCTTTTTTCGAGTAGAAATTATCGATCATAAAAAAAAGCCCAATCTTATAGAGCAGATTGGACTTTTTTTAAGCTTTTGCTAATTATTTTTAAGGCACTCTTGCTTTAAATGAACCGTTGGAAATGGTACATGTTGTTGGACTATTTCCAGCTACAATATTTTGCAATGTACCAGAAAACGTACCGCTTATTGTTTTAGTCGAGGCATCATACTTAGTTATAATAATAGACCCTTTTGTATTGGTCAGTGTTGTCGCCGCTAAGAAAGTATTATTGTCCTTGTCTGTGACGGTTAGATTCATATAAGAATTGATGTCACTAGTTGACAATGTTATAGGCAATTTGCTAAAATCAGTTGGCATCTTGAAAGACAAGTCAAAATTGAAATAGTCTGTACCACCCGTTGCATCTCCATTACATCCGTAAACACTTTGAGATGGCATAGTTGTGCTTGCTACAAGCTCCATATCATCAAATATCCCATTGATAACGCTATCTTTTCCATTATAATTCAAAGTAAAACTCCAACTGCTATCGGTGGCAAGAGAAACAGGATTTGTCGGATTAGTGGTTATGCTCTGATCAACAGTAATAATTATATTGATTCTATATCCGGTAGCGGTATCATTCCAATATACTTTATTACCCTTAATACTATCTGTTGTATAAGTACCCGTGGCAAAATCGCCTATGTTAACTGGATAAACCTTAATGATACTATCAAGTATGGAAACATATCCAGAGCCCTGCAATATAAGCGAATCAGAACCAAAATATGCAACCGTGCGGATATCGTATAGGCCCGCTTTTGAAACTTTGATGGGAAGTTTTATATAATTAGATGCAGTATCCGCATTGTTACCAAGTACACCAACCTGAGTTGCCGTGACAACACTATCCGAATTTGCAATCAAAACAACCTCTGCTATTGTAAATGCCGATGAGTCTACTTTTGATATATCTGGATCAACGCTATACTCCTTGGAACAGCTTACTAATATGAAAACTGTCAATCCCAAAAACCCTAATAGCTTTATATAATTACGCATTACGTTTATTTTGAAATTTTTCTTTGGATTTCGAACCTAATAACGTCCAAATCGCCTGAAAATTGCCTTTTCTATATTATAACGAAAAGAAAAAGACCGTCCCTCAAGGAAACGGTCTTTTTCTATGTAGAACGATTAAAATACTATTTTGTCTTACCGGAAATATTCAAAGTCAATTCGATGTCTTTGCTAATCATCCAATCTGCTGGATTACCTGTAGCACCGTATTTCAAACCCCAAGAAGTGCGATCAACTGTAAATTTTGCTTCTAGATCAGCTTTACCTTCTGCAACTTTGATGATCGCAGGGAATGTTACGTTAACAGTAGAATCTTTGATTGTCAAGTTACCACTTACGATATTGGTAGCTCCTGGCAATAAGCTTTTGGTTTTTGTTGAATCGAAAGCTTCAACTTTGGTGATAGCAAATTTAACCGTTGGATATTTGGCTACATCAAAAAAATCAGGGCTTTTTAAGTGACCTGCCAAATCTTCTGGCTTTTTATCCGATTCAGTTACAGAAGCTGGATCTACATATAGAGAATTGAGATTTACAACAAAGTTACCTGCCGTCACAGCATTGTTTTCCACGGAGAAATCACCTGATTCAACTTTCAATGTTCCAAAACGAGGGTTCATTCCACCTTTGTGTGCAGCTCTCCAACCAATTGTACTAGCTGTTGTATCAACTGCATAGTCAGTACCTGAAGCTTTACTTACTTCTTTTGCTTCTGATGTTGATGCATTATCCGCATTAGGCGTGCTGTTACATGCAGCCATCAATAAGGAAACGATTCCAAGTCCTAAGATTATTTTTTTCATCTTTTTCAAATTTTAGGCAAAAATAATATGCTTTATTTGTTGCAACAAATATTTTGCAATTTATTTTAAAAAAATAAAAGACCATCTACAAAAGGATGGTCTTTCAGAATAACACCAAGTGCTATCTATTTGTTTACGCCAGTCCAAATATTATTGGAAGGATCGACATCTGGCAATTGATGCAACGGGTCGATTTCGACTTTTGTAATATTACTTTCGACCTTATGTGCAAAAGTCCAAGTACCGCCTCTTTGCCATATCTCAACAGGAAGATGTACGGTATCTGTCTTTCCTCCTTGTGTGATGGCAATGTCAACAGGCATAGGCAATTTATTAAGATTCTCAATTGTTATAAGAGCAGTTTGCTTATCTGTTGCGCTGTACGTGACAGACTTAACTGCTTGGTCAATTTTCCACTTATTCAAAAACCAACCTCTCCAAAACCATGACAGATCCTCTCCGGCGCCGTTCTCGATAGATCTAAAGAAGTCATATGGTGTTGGGTGTTTAAAAGCCCAATTTTTAATGTACTGTTTGAATGCAAAATCAAATCTTTCCTGCCCCAATATATTGTTTCGCAAAAGATTCAACCCCATGGCAGGTTTATAATACGCCGTATTGCCCAATTGTCTTGCTTGGATTACATCCGGATAGTTGATCAATCTTTCGGCAGAATCAGCGAAAACCTTTTGTCCTGCTTTTTGGTTATCCTGTGGCTTATAGTACTCTCCATTGTTAAAATCTTTGGTGTCTACGCCGTTGATAAATGTATTGAAACCTTCGTCCATCCAAGCAAATTTGCGTTCGTTGGAACCCACAATCATGGGAAACCAGTTATGACCAAATTCGTGATTGGTTACACCCCACAAGCTCGCTTCCTTTGCTTTATAACCACAAAAAACAATTCCAGGATATTCCATACCTCCCACAATACCTGCCACATTTGTTGCTACTGGATAGGTGAACTCATACCAACGCGAACTTAATTCAATGGATCGTTTGGTAAATTCTGTACTGCGTCTCCAACTATTAGCAGAATCACTTTCTACAGGATATACCGATTGTGCCAATATCTTTTTACCACTTGGAAGGTCAATTCTAGCAGCATCCCAAATGAATGCTTTCGATGCGGCCCATGCAACATCTCTGGTCTCTTGGCACAGAAATTTCCAGGTAAGAGTGGACTTGGATAGTTTATCGCTTCCATTTGTGACATCTTCCAGGGAATGTATTATCACGGTTGATGCGCTATTGGCTGCTTTTGCCAATTGTGTCTGTTGTTTTGCAGTCAATACTTCTTTTGGATTCAACAACTTACCTGAACCTACTACAATAAGATCTGAAGATGCCGTAATCGCAAAATTGATATCGCCGTATTCCAAATAGAATTCTCCTGCCCCCAAATAGGGTAAAGTATTCCATCCCAAAACATCGTCATACACGCACATACGTGGATACCATTGAGCAATCTGGTAAATCCAACCGTTTTTGGTCAAGAGTCTACCCATACGATCAGTGCCGTACTTAGGTATTTCAAATGAATATTCTATTTTTATATCTGCCTTACCTCCATTCGCTTTCAACTCCGCAGGTAAAAATATTTGCATACGAGTGTCGGTAACTGTATACTTTACTTTATAGCTTTTACCAGCCATTACCACACTAACCGATTTAATCACATCCCCATCGGTAAATTCTTTACTGGCAAAACGTCCACCGCTAACTGGGCTTGTCATTTCTGCACGAGAATCTTTCCGATAAATATTTTGATCCAACTGTAACCATAAAAAGGGAAGATTGTCTGGACTATTGTTGGTATAGGCTATCGCAACATTGCCATCAATGGATTTCGCTGTTGTATCTAGTGTAACGTTGATGGAATAGTCGACCCTGTTTTGCCAATATTTTGGTCCCGGCACTCCGCTAGCACTTCTAAATTCGTTACCGTTTGAGGTGTAAAACAATGGATTGAATGCTTCATGTTGATCATATTTGGAACTCGTATCTGACTGCGCAAAAGCATGTGTAGCCAAACTGAACAGGATGCCTAATGAGAGTACGGTTTTCTTCATGTTCAAATAAATTGGATGAAATATTTTGGAAATTAGAAATGAGTCTGCAATGTACGGAATAATTC
>QFOI01000180.1 GCA_003241175.1 Pseudopedobacter saltans | reverse complement strand
AAATCTTTTCGCCAAAAACAACCCAACACCCTCAAAACCAACAACTTGCCAAACCTAAAGAACTAACACTACCTCCGTAGCGGGGCGCAAAGATAAGGGGCCTTTACTTAACAGGCAAATCTTTTTGAAGGTTTTTTGAAAAATTATTTTTCCTTGACATGTTTTCTCAAGGTTGGAATAGCTAAAAGTAGTCCGATAACGAATAAAACAGCGCCCACTAAATAAGGCATTCCAGGAAAATATATTGGACTATTTGATTTGGAAAAATAAGCAAACAAATTATTCATTATTAAAGGACCCAATATAGAAGTAAGGCTCATCAAGCTAGTGAGACCGCCTTGCAACTCACCTTGTTGATCTGGTTGGACCTGTGCGGAGATAACGCTTTGTAATGCTGGTCCTGATATACCACCAAGACAATAGATAAAAATAACAACATACATCTGCCAACTTTGTGATGCAAACGCAAACAGCAACATTCCCAATGTATAAGCCACCAGACCATAAACAATCGATTTAGAAAGGCCCATTACAGGCATTATCTTGCGAATAAGATAACCTTGTATAAACATGATCAGAACACCTATGAGTCCCAGTGACATACCGACCTGCTGTTCGGACCATTTGAACTTGAACATAGTATAATACGTCCATGTAGACTGTACCGCATGCGAACCTAAATAAATCAATGTTAATGTAATAGTCAACCCAGCAATAACAGGATATTTTTTTAACTGTAACAGAGACCCAATAGGATTAGCCCTCTTCCACTCAAATTTACGTCTACTGTTCTTTGGCAGAGATTCAGGAAGAACAAAATATCCATACAAAAAATTGGCAAATGCCAATACTGCAGCAATTTTAAATGGGACTCTTGATCCAAATTTTGCAAAATATCCGCCAATCACCGGACCAATAACAAAACCAAGACCAAAGGCGACACCAATAAGTCCAAAATTTTGAGCTCGTTTTTCTGGTTCACTAATATCGGCAATGTAGGCCGAACCAGTAGTGAAACTAGCGCCAGCTATTCCTGCAACAGCCCTTCCAACAAAAAGCCAAGCTAATGATGGTGCATAGGCTAAAAACAAATAGTCAACGGCCATACCAACCAACGAACACAGCAATATGGGGCGTCGACCAAATCGATCACTTAATCCACCCAAGATCGGAGAAAAGATAAACTGCATTACTGCATAAGCAAAAACAAGCCAACCTCCATAAATCGAAGCTTCGTTTACACCTTGATGTGTAAGTTCCTCAATCAATTTTGGCACAACCGGAATTATAATCGCAATACCAATAACATCAATCAACAATGTCAAAAAAATAAACCATATCACATTGTTCTTGGATTTTATTGCAGGCATAAAATAGGATTAGATAATAGGGCAATAAAAGTAAGCTCTTTATCTCAATATTAGAGAAAGACTGTTGCTGGGTAGATGACGTTCATAAGAAACAAACCTCTGGCAGGAGCAGAAAAATCCGCTTTTCCACACTCTTTGGCATCCAATATTTCTTCAAAATCGGTTATTGAAAATGAACCTCTCCCAACCTTTAACATGGTGGCCACTAGTGCACGAACCATTCCCCTTAAAAAACGATTGGACTTCACTGTGAAGACAAAACCATTTTCGGATATCGACCATTCTGCCTTATCAATAGTGCATATATGGGTGAAAACCTGCGTATTACGTTTGGAAAAAGACGCAAAATCATGAGTACCCATAAGTTTGTTAGCTGCCAACTGCAATTGTACGAAATCTATTTTAAAAGGATAATACCATGCAGTTTCCTTTTGAAATGGATCTTTTTTGAAATAAATATGATACTTGTACTCCCTCGCTATGGCATCAAACCTAGAATGAGCATCATCTCTAACTGGACGAATACTTTTTACAACGATATCTTCAGATATTATCGAATTAAGACTGTAGTGGTTTTTTTCCGTAATTATTCCCTCATAATCAAAATGAAAATAATTTTGATAGGCATGGACACCTGTGTCGGTCCTTGACGATCCTGTGAGGGAAATAGGCATTTTAAGGCAAATATTCAATGCATTTTCCAATTCGCCTTGAATCGTCTTTGCATTTTCCTGAATCTGGAAACCATAAAAATGGGTTCCTTTATAGCTTACCTCCAAAAAATACCTCATCAAAAAAGTATTTTTAGCGGTTACTCAACAAAGTGTCAAACTGAGATTTGTAATTTTTGTCCAACAATTGATCTTTCAAGGTCGCATATTGGTTACCGTCGTACACATTGGGATAAAGTATACGATACAATGCAAAACGTCCATTATCAGAAATAAGAAGTCCACCTAGTTCCTTGACCTGTGCAGTATAAATACATTTCGTATCCACGTATTTACGGACTACAGCAATCATGTCCTCATCACTGCTTTTAGCAATCATTTTTTTGCGGATTTTCTCTACATCTTTATCCGTTACAATATTAGTGCAGGTACTATTAAAAATTTCCTTAGAGGAAGATGATTTTGATTCCATATCGGAAGATTCATCCTTGCTCTTTGCTGAGGTTTTGCTATTATTCTTTGTTTCTTCATCACCACTGAACAAACCCAAATTAGAACTCTTATTATCTGTTGTCTTTGACACTTCTCCCTTGTAAAAAGGATTGTTGACACCTTGCCTATTGTCAACTTCTTTCTTTAAGGCTTCTTTTTCTGGAGAAACATTGCCTTTGGTTGTAGTAGTTTGTTCATTGTCATCTTCCAATATACTTTTCTTACTATCACCAGGGAAAAATGTACTGACGGTATCCAATTTGTCTCCTGAGGTAACCACAAAAGCCAAAGTTATTCCCCTCCGGTCGCTATGTTCTCCTATTTTCACGATACTCTGGGTAGCACTTCTAGCAGCTGCAGTCTCGTAAGACTCATCGCCAAATTCTTCTTTTGGAACATTTTTATCTGCTGTTGTATCTTCCTTTTTGCCTCTACCTTTAACAGCAGTATTAGTTGCTACCGCCTTCGTATTGTCTTCCATCACTGCTTTTGGTGTTGTACCAGTATTGGAATTTTGTTTGGGTTCAACGTACGCTTTGTAATTCGTCGTATCGTTGGATGTTTTGGACAATAATGCGCCAAAACCAGAAGAAGATTTTGCCGATTCTGAATTTGTATTGGAAGTAACATCACCTTCCGTATTTGTTTTGACAACAGGAAGTGCATTTTGACTCAATTTGTCAATCAATTCCCATTTATTATCCGTGCCTTTTTGCAAACGAAATCCCGCATCCGTGCTTTTAATTTTTAGCAAATAGGTTTGGGCTGGATAGACATCCTGCGGAAAACCTACGGTCACATTATAATCACCATCTGTCAATTTGGAAATAATCAGGTAACCAACAGAAGAAGAACTATAGCTTTTCTTATTGAGAATTACATAGAACGGTTGTTGACCTTCAGATTGAATGTATATAAAATGTGTTCTCGCATCAGCTTGTGCATTCGCCTTTTTGGCAACGACTAAACCCAATATAAATACTCCAAACAGGAAAATAAATCTTTTTAAAAAAGCCATATTTTTAAAAATTTAGCGACAAAAATAACCATTTAGAAACTTTATCTACTATGATATTGCAATAAACTGCAACAATAATGCCGCTTACAAACAAATAATTATGTTAATTCTGCTTTTTACTACCAAAAGCTAGATCACCCGCATCACCTAAACCGGGTACAATATAAGATTTAGCAGTCAACTCATCATCAATATCACCGCACCAAATAGAAACCTTGTTTCCTAAATTTTTCTCCACATATTCCAAACCAATAGTGCAAGCAATTGCGCAAACAATATGAATCTCAGCAGGGGTTCCTTCTTCTTTCAATGCTTGCACAGATGCTACCAAAGAAGCGCCAGTGGCGATCATAGGATCCGCAACTATGAGAATACGGTTTTCCAAAGGAGGACAACTCAGGTATTCCAATTTGATTTCGAAAGAACCATCTTTATGGTGTTTACGAAAGGCAGAAATAAACGCATTGTCAGCTTTGTCAAAATAATTCAATACGCCGTTGTGCATTGGTATACCGGCACGCATGATACTTGCAATTACAGGCTGCGATTCTAACAGCTTACTATGGTGTGTACCAAGGGGAGTCTCCACCTCTTCAATTTTGTAAGGCAGCACTTTGCTTATTTCGTAAGAAATTACTTCTCCTATACGTTCCAGATTTCGTCTAAAACGCATACGATCGTTTTGCACCTCCACATTTCTCAACTCGCTCACCCAGTTACTTACAAGACTGTGCTTGTCGCTCATATTGATTACCATAACGCTAAGATATGCTCACAAAGGTATTTCAAAAAATTTTCGTTTATTCTATTGATTTGTTCCTTTCCACAATATCTAGTTTTTTTGCAAAAAAATAGCAATGGTTTATAGATCGATTGGATTGATGAGTGGGTCGTCATTGGACGGTTTGGATATAGCTATGGTGGAATTTGAGGAGGTACGTGGAGTGTGGAATTACCATATTGAAGCAGCGGAAACAGTTGGATATACAGAAGAATGGATAAAAAGACTACAAAACGCCACACAGTTGTCTAGCTACGATTATCTATTGTTGCATAGCGACTACGGTCACTATATTGGGCAAACAGTCAGGTCTTTTATTGAAAAAAATCAATTGGAGCATCGTGTACAGATGATCGTGTCCCACGGACATACGACCTTCCATAATCCCGCATTAGGCTTAACGGCACAGATAGGCGATGGTGCAGCTATTGCTGCGGAAACCAACATTAATGTTGTAAGTGACTTAAGATCTTTGGACGTTGCGCTTGGGGGACAAGGTGCACCCATTGTCCCAATGGGAGAAAAGTTCCTCTGGTCTGAATATAGCTACTTCCTCAACCTTGGAGGCATTGCCAATATTTCCATTCATGAAAAAAATGCGGATCAAGTCGTTGCATTTGACATTTGTCCAGCCAATCGTGTACTGAACATTTTGGCGCAAAAAGAAGGATTTGATTTTGACAAAGACGGAGCTATTGCAGAAAAAGGACAAATCAATACAGCATTGCTTACCGCATTGAACGCAAAAGAATACTACAAGCAAGCGCCTCCAAAGTCATTGGCAAATGAATTTGGAGCAGAAGAAATTATGTCTCTAATAACGTCTTTTCCCATTAGTAATGCTGATGCCATGCGAACTTTTGTAGAACATATTGCTTTGCAAATTGGCTATAGTTTGTCCTTTGCCAAAAGACCTGAAGGTCAAGCCAAAATGTTGGTAACAGGAGGCGGTGCATTCAATCTTTTTTTAATGAAAAGAATTAAGGGGATATTGTCCCAATATGGAATTGAAGTTATTATTCCGGGTGCCGAAACCGTCGCGTTTAAAGAAGCTATTGTCATGGGTTTTCTAGGGATATTGAGATGGCGGGAAGAGAATACGGTTTTGAGTTCGGTCACTGGAGCCAAACGTAGCAGTATTGGAGGAGCAGTTTGGATTGGGCAAGAATACTAGTAATATAAACTGTAATAGCAACCCATTGCCCACAATTCTTTTATGTTAAATTGTTTCACTGCGCAACGGATGGCCGGAAAGTACTATTGTTTGACCTTATTTATTGTAACTGGAAACCAATGAGTCTGAATGATAAATTTGACAATACCTTCTTTCGGCTTATAGTATATCTTGGTTACTCTATCATCGATATCAGTAACATGGGCATCTGCTTCAATGTTGTATACCAATAAACCATCTTCTTTTCCCACGAAGGTAATTTCACGTCTCCATAAATAGCTACTATCTATATTTACTTTCCACTTATATCCAGGAGTCTTATCAAAGTATAACAAAGTTTTTTCTCTGGAAAATAATGGTTTGTTATCATAATTTCTAATATTAACATAAGTTAAACTATCGCTAGAAAGTCTAGTCAATCCAACAACCTCATTAGGTGTGTATCCAAAAACAAATTCATTATAAACTTCGCTGTCTTCATGTACCTGATGCTTTGTACCTACATATAGATTGATATCCACTTTTTTTTCCCTGCCATGAATCACTGCATTATATTTCATTTTAAAAGTACTAACGCAAGAGTCGTCTAAGCAATCAATGTGTGTATGGTAATCTTTTTTGTAACCAGCTGATAAAAAGCCTAATACAGCAGTAATACTGTATATAAATATCGTTTTTATATACTTTGTGAAACGAGATTGTTTATTGTTTTTTCTTCTTTTTGTCATCTTGATCAAAAACTTCTTTAATTGTTGTAAGAATTTGTCTGACTTTGTCTTTGCAACCAATCGAGCTTATTCAGTTTTATACATTTTAATCAACTTCAACAATACGCCGTTTGTCCAACCAAACCCGTCCTGAGAGGGATATTCACCTCCTCCAGCCTTTAGGTTGGCATCGACAACATTATACTTTTCCATCAGCTTTCCTGTATTTTCAAAAACGTTGGTATTTAATGTAATCCATCTTTTGGCAATCTCTTTTGCTAGATCATCTTCCTTGTAGTTGCGAAGTCCCATAATAGTTATCCATTGCAATGGAGCCCAGCCATTGGGCGCATCCCACTGTTGGCCGGAAATGCGAAGTGTGGTTACAACACCACCAAATTTTAGAAAATCCTTCTCAACTATATCTGCAGCTCTTTTCACTTTTCCAATATGCGGAATTTTAAAAAAGAAAGGCGTAATGCCTGCTATTGTTTTTTCGGATGAGCGACCTCTTTTCGAAATAACGTAATCGTAGTACCAGCCATCTTTTTTGTTGTACAGATATTTTTCGATGGCTCTCTTTCTGCGTTTGGCCATTTGAGAAAATGCGATGGATTTCTTTAACCTATCGGAAATAGAATAACCTTTTTCCAAAGTTTTTTCCAAATGATATAGCAAACAATTTAAATCCACCGGAATAATATCCGTGGTATTGATGGATGCCAAAGACTTGCCATTACTAAACCACCGTGAACTAAAATCCCAACCACTTTCTGCTCCGGACCTTAGGTTTCTATAGAGTCCAGCGATATCATGTTTCCCAATTGCCAAACTAGAATCCTCGTAAAATGACTCCTCTCTAGGTGTGGCTTTCTGATCCCAATATCGATTCAGTATGGTCCCATCACTGAAAACGACTTTGTGGCTTGTTCCACTCCTTTTGTCCATCCAATAATCATACTCTTTCTGTAATTGTGGTAAATATTTTACAATAGTTTGTTCACCTTTTTTTTCTGCCAATAATGAA
>QFOI01000179.1 GCA_003241175.1 Pseudopedobacter saltans | reverse complement strand
GCTCCACCATACAGAGTAGCAGACGGACCTTTTAAAACCTCTACCCTTTCCACGAAGGACGGATCATACTCGGCATTGGTCTGCGATGGTATGCCGTCGACCATCGACACCTCCGTATTGAATCCCCTGATGGTGTATTGGCTTCCTCCACCGGTATTGATAAACCTATTGCCGCTTACCTTGTAAACACCAGTAGCATTTTTCAGAACGTCACTAAAGTCTGTAATAACCTGTTCCTCTATTACGGCCTTGTTTATCGTACTATAGGATTGCGGATTTTCGATATTCTTGAGTGGCAACTTGGAAACAAATTCGCTGGAAGTCTGCGTATACCTTGGTTTTCCGCTGACTACCGTGACTTCTCTAAGTTGATTGGCATTAGGGACCACTTCTATGTCAAAACTCTTGTTCTGTATGGCTTTTACCAAAAGCTCTTTGTTCAAAATAGTATCTTTGCCGTCCAATATCAAAAAACGGTGCGAACCCTCTTTTATGTTAGGTATAAAATAATATCCGTCAGCATCAGAATGGTAAACTGAAGGGGAGCTGTCTATCTTTATAGTAGCGTTTCGGATGGGATCAAGGTCCGAGGTTTTTACATATCCTCTTAAGGGAGATACCTGCTGTGCATGGATATGGGCAGAGATACAAAGTAGACAAGCCAATAATGGCAAGTAGTTAATTTTTTTGGGGGTTGTGTGAAGTGACATCGTTTTATACTTGGTTTTGTTAGTAACAAAAAAGGATGGGCGGCGAAAGTACGATTCACAAAACCTTAAGATTTACGAGATTGGGAAAAAGAAATATAGCATCTACATAAGATTTCCAAAGTTTGGTCTTATTTACCAATTTGGAATCTCTACATATAATACTACACCTTAGAAATGCGGATATTATATGTAGAGTCTAAAACATTATAGTTTTTCTGTGCCATACTCTTATCATCATTGAAAAAGCTTGTTTTTCAACAGAGTCATATTCTCACTGATTTTCTTATTGGTAATCTTGGCGTATCGTTGCGTTGTCTTCAGGGATCTATGTCCCAGCATCCTGCTAACTGTTTCCAAAGGCATATCGTTTTCCAATGTTACAGTAGTGGCAAAAGTATGCCTAGCAGCATGTGTCGAAAGATCCTTTCCTATGCCACATACATCTGCAATTTCCTTCAGGTAGCCATTAAACTTCTGGTTGCTCTTAATGGGCAACAACAGGTTGTTTGAGACACAGTAAGGATGATTTCTATATTTTTCTATTATCTCAATTGCCGGAGGTAGCAATGGGACACATTCATTTGTGTTTGTCTTTTTCCTGTTTTTGGATATCCAATCTCCCCCATCTAGTCCTTTGAAAATATTGGAGTTGCTCAGTTCTTTTACATCGGCATACGCAAAACCGGTGTAACACATAAAAACAAATGCATCTCTTGCCTCTTCTAACCTTTGAATAGAAAACTCTTTAGTGGATAAGGCTTTGAGCTCTTGCATTTCCAGTCTGGTTGGATTTTCATCCTCATATATGCATCTGAACGTTGCTGCTAGATTGGACTTCGTCCAACCGCGTCCATGAGCCATGATAAAGATTGTCTTTACCCTAGAAATGTATTTCATAGCCGTATTGTTGGAAAGCCTTTGTTCTGTGGACAAAAAATGGAAGAAATCACCTAGGAATGCAGGAGATACGTCACTCAGCATGATGTCCGAGGAGTTGTATTTATGCTTTACAAATTTTTTAATCTTTAAAGAGGTGTAATAGTATTTGTTGAAGGTGGTAACCGAGGTATTTCCTATCTTAAGTTTTTCTTGGTATTGCTTGAGTAAGAAGTCAAATGCATCGTTAAGAGTCTTCCTGTCTTCCGAAATACCCAAAAACTCGTTTTTCAACAGCAAAGGCGTGACAGTCTTTCCTATGGTGATCATCCTGCTAAAGTGCTGAAACAACATTGTCTTCATTGCCTCCAAATGGTTGTTTAGAGATTTTGCTTCCGTCGAGTTACCTGTCGCTTTTTGCATCTTGGCGTTCCAAAGTGCCTGGGAAATTTTCCTATTGGTGGAAATTTCGATTCTTTTACCGTTGATCGTGATCCTAGCATAGATTAAGCAAAGACCATTTGCACTTCTGGATTTGGTCTGCCAAAACAGCAAAGTGAAGGTTTGATTTAAATTCATGAGAAAACATTTAAAAAATTAAAAATGAATCGTCAGAAAAACAAAAAGTAGCAATCACGTAATCATTTAAAAATCAATTCGTTGTTTGCCAATTCGGTTAGCAACTTAGAGGAAATCTGATGCTAACCGAATTGCTACCTCCACACTTGTATTTTATTGGATTAATTTAGGTTAGAAATAAATAAAAAAACCGTGTAAATCATCGATTTAACACGGTTTATATACGTTTGAGCCCTGCTCTGGCGGTGAGGAAGGGATTCGAACCCTTGGTACAGTTTAACCCGTACGGCAGTTTAGCAAACTACTGATTTCAGCCACTCATCCACCTCACCTTTCTTGATTCTGATAATCAAGGGCTGCAAATGTAGGGGAGAGAATTGTAATATCCAAAAATTGAGAGACAATTTTATAGAACCTATTGGACAACTTCTTTCTTATCCATTACAACATCCCGCATTTGCTTTAAGAATCGATGCATCGCCTCCATATCTTCCATCGGTTGGGCTATCAACAGGAAATTTGTTCCGACCTGTTTCAGCTTGGCCTTATTGGTTCCTGTTTGGATAAAGGCAATAATATTTTGGAAAATAGAACTTTCGAAATAAGGTGAATCGTTTTTATTGATGAAATAACAACGAAGAACCTTGGACTTCAAACTCATTTTTTCAAAACCTAATTCAATTCCAATTTTTCGACAACGGATGGTGGCGAAAAGATCTTCTACTTGCCGCGGCATCGGACCAAAACGGTCAATCATTTCCTTATGAAATTCCACTAATTTGTCTTCACTATCATAGTTTTCGAAACGTGTGTACAATACCATACGTTCCGTAATATTTTCTACATAACTATCCGGAATCAATATTTCCAAATCCGTATCAATCGTACAATCTGAAACAAAATCGTCTTGTTGGCTAATTTCTTCTTTGAATAAATCCTTGAAGTCCGAGCGTTTCAATTCTCGTATGGCTTCGTTGAGAATTTTTTGGTACATATCAAAACCGATCTCTGCCATGAACCCACTTTGTTCTCCACCTAACATGTTTCCGGCGCCACGTATATCCAAATCCCGCATCGCAATCTGAAAACCACTACCAAGATCGCTGAATTGCTCCAATGTCTGTAAGCGTTTACGAGAATCCGCTGGTAGCGTACTCATTGGTGGTGCAAGAAGATAGCAAAATGCACGCTTGTTACTACGGCCGACACGTCCACGTAACTGGTGCAAGTCACTCAAACCAAACTGATGTGCATTCATCACTATAATCGTATTGACATTTGGGATGTCCACGCCGCTCTCAACTATATTGGTACAAACCAATACATCGTATCGGTGTTTAATAAAATCCATGATACGCTCTTCTAGTTCTTTACCTTCCATCTGACCATGTGCATAGTTGATACTTAGATCAGGGCAAAGCGATTGTATCAATGCAGACATCTCTTTTACACCTTGAATCTTATTGATTACAAAGAAAACCTGTCCGCCTCTTTCTACTTCATAGTAAATCGCATCCCGAATAAAATCTTCACTAAAAACCTGTACTTCTGTATGTATTGGTTGTCTGTTGGGCGGTGGAGTTTGGATAATACTCAGATCACGAGCACCCATCAAACTAAACTGCAATGTTCTTGGTATTGGCGTTGCTGTAAGTGTTAAGCTGTCTACGTTTGCACTTAATGTTTTGAGCTTTTCTTTGTGGCCAACCCCAAATTTTTGTTCTTCATCTACGATCATCAAACCAAGATTTTTGAACTTTACTTCCTTACCCAAAACGGCATGTGTGCCAATGATAATATCGATTTTCCCGTCGGCAAGATTTTGTAAAGTTTCCTTTTTCTCTTTGCTGGACTTGAAACGATTGACATAGTCGACTGTTATCGGAAAATCTGCCAAACGATCCTTGAATGTCTGATAGTGTTGAAATGCCAATATAGTTGTCGGCACCAATACCGCCACTTGTTTGCCGTCCAACGCTGCTTTGAATGCGGCACGTATAGCAACTTCTGTTTTTCCGAAACCAACATCTCCACAAACCAAACGGTCCATAGGCGATTCTTTTTCCATATCGCTTTTGACATCGGCAATAGCTTTGGCTTGATCTGGCGTGTCTTCATACATGAAACTCGCTTCCAATTCTACCTGCATATAGTTGTCAGGAGAAAAAGCAAAACCCTTTTCAGCCTTACGTTGTGCGTATAGTTTGATCAAGTCAAAAGCAACTTCTTTGACTTTCGTCTTCGTTTTTTCTTTGAGTTTGCTCCAGTTATCCGAACCTAGTTTGTTTATTTTCGGAATAGAACCTTCTTTACCCGAATATTTGGAAATTTTATAGAGCGAGTTGATATTGACATACAAGACATCGTTGTCTTTGTAAATAATGCGAACGGCTTCTTGTGTCACGCCGTTGACATCTAGTTTTTGTAAACCACTATATCGTCCAACTCCATAATCAATATGCGTTACATAGTCGCCGGGTTGTAATTCTTTCAACGCACGCAAAGTCATCGCTTTGTTTTTGTTGAAAGCTTGTTTGACGTAATATTTCTGATAACGTTGGAATATCTGATGATCTGTGTAACAAACTATTTTCAGATCGTCATCGATGAAACCTTCGTGAATGCCCGTAACTATTGGATTTAACTTGATTTCCGTATTGAGATCATCGAAAATAGTATGCAAACGTTCCAACTGTTTTGCCTGTTCTGCAAAAATGAAAATGGTATAGTTCTTTTGTTCGTATTCTTTCAGATTGGCAATCAGCAATTCAAATTTTCGGTTGAAAGACGGTTGCGCCTTGGTAGAAAATTCTTCTATTTGTTTGGATAAATGTGGTTGAAAACCAAACTCAACTATATCTTTTTGCGTAATTAATTTTTCTATTTGCGAAGCGGAAAGAAAATCTTCTTTGTGCAAATCTTTCAATAAACGTGTGTCGTCTGTATCATCCTGCAATTCCGTTGCCAATTCTCCAGATTCCATTTTTTGGATAAAATCCAATAGGTCTAGGTTCTGCTTTTCGATACTTTCTCTGATAACATCCCAGTCTTTTAGCCAATACACCGTGTTTTCAGGAAGGTACTCCATCAAACTCACTTTTTCACCAGAATCAAACTGCGTATCAATATTGGGAATGATGGAAACATGTAGCAGTTTGCGCTCACTCAACTGTGTTTCCGGATCGAAAATGCGAATACTGTCAACCTCATTGCCAAACAATTCTACACGATACGGCTTCTCATTTCCGTAGGAATAAATATCCAATATACCGCCACGCAAAGCAAACTGCCCCGGCTCGTACACAAAATCGGAACGTTGAAACCCATACATCACAAAGAGTTCCATCAAACTATCCAAATTCAACTCATCGCCAACTTTGATCTGAATAATGTTTTTGCTTAGTGTTTTGGGCAATACGACTTTTTCGAAAAGTGCATCTGCATAAGTCACCAACGCACCTCCACGCGCCACATCCGGCACAGACGAAAAATGCGTTAACGCCTCCGTTCGCAACATCACGTGCGAAGAGTTGAGCAATTGGAAATTTTTCTTTGTTTTGAAAGAAGACGGAAAATAATAGACATTCAGCGCATCCGTCAGGTTGACCAAAGTATTCTGAAAATAAGCCGCTTCCTCCGCATCCGTCAATACAAAAACATGGTTGAGTTTTTTGGCTTCCGGATGATTGTATATTGTCGCCGCCACAAATTCTGGGCTGCTACCGTAAAGATTTTTTAGGAAAATAGATTGCTTTTCTGGATTGCCGGGCATAGCAAACCCTTCCGCCAAACGTTCAAGGCGGGAATTTTTCTGGTAAACGCCCAATAATTCGTTCAGGTTCATAACGCACGGCAAAGGTACTCAATTTGGAAGTAATAGGTATCCGCATAAATACGTTAGCGCTTATCTTTTGAAAAAAGCACCCACTCTGGTTTTTACATTTTCTCTGATATTGAGCCAGAATAGGTTGTAATCCAATATATGCAAATTGGTCATTTTGGATGGAAGATATTTTCCTAGATCTCCATCAACCCAAAGTATGCGATTTTGGGGATCGATTTTGGCGCCTATTTTTCCAGGAATTATTTTTCCAAAAAGGAGCATAGAGCCTTTGTTGTCAGAAGGGTTGGCGGCAACAGTATCGGTGGTCCATTTCAAAGGATTAACACATTGATTGCCACCAGTTTCTTCCAATATCATAGGTGGCAAAGCACTGCCTTCTCTAAAACTTCGCCAGCCCACAAAGCAACCTGTTTGATACGGATTTTCTCCTATTGGAATGTGTTGAAATGAATTTTTGGGAATCTGAGAACCAATAAGATAAGCGCAAACAAGTCTATTTTGTAATGATTTTCCATCAAAAAAATCTTTCAGAAGGCGCGTCGCAAGCATACATCCTTGGCTATGTCCGGCAATGATAATGGGACGATTTTTATTGTAATGATCTAGAAAGTATTGGAAAGCAGTTTTGATATCTTCATAAGCTAAGTCAAACGCTTTTTGTTCATTGTCAGCATTTCGAACCAAAAACGCTTTTAGATTAGCTTGTCTGTATCGCGGCGCAAAAACCCTGCAACTACCATTAAAAACCGAAGCTTGATACAAAATGGATTTGGAATCCGTCTCATTATTCAAACTCGTATCCGAAAGATCTGCATTCCACGGCGCGTCCTTCATGGCTTGCATCATCTTTAACGGTTTAGTTTGCAAATCTGCCAAACTATAGGAATTACCATCAATACTTTTGTAAGAAGTTGGGTGAATAAAAAACACATCCGCCTCTTCTGTTCTCACTTCATCTTTCAAAAAGGAAGGAACGCTGTCGCTAGGATCTTTTTTGAACGGGGAAGCTGCCCAATAATATAGATTGCTATAATCAGGCGCCGGTCCTGTATTGGGAGTTGCCTCTTTAGCTAGCTTTTGCATAAGATACCTCAACCCGGGTTTGCTCTCTTGTGCAAATGACGCCAAGGATGTGAGTGTAGTACAAAAAATGATCGTTATGATATATAGTCTTGAGAGGCTCATAATATAGGTCGGAATATGTGTTGTGCATTTAGGAAAATAATGAGAGAAAATAAGAGATTGCTT
>QFOI01000178.1 GCA_003241175.1 Pseudopedobacter saltans | reverse complement strand
GACTCGTCCACAAACTCCCTTGGTTCCACCATCTTCCGGTCTTTCCACCAAACCACTTTTGTCTATTAAGGAGGTTCGTGATCTTTTCGGTATCTCCAGACCGACGGTGGATCAGTGGCACGAACTGGGCGAACTCAAGAAAGTTAAGATCAGAGGCAAAGTGTATTTTTTGACGGATGATATCCAGAGACTCATCCAAAATTCCAAAGGCAAAGATGCCTCATAGGAGAGAGGTTTACTACCAATTGATCCGAGAATACAAGTTTTCAATCCAGTCATATTGGCGGAAGTTGTGGCGGATGAAAAGAAAAATGAAGAGGGTATTTGTCAGATAAATCTCTGGACAATCCGAAGAGATCTGCATCCAAATGTGGAAAGCCGACCGGGTTTATCCTTGCACTTGGCCATGGCTTCCAAGGAAGAACCGAAGCAAAATATCTTCCATAGCCTGATCCCAAATTCTTTGACCTTTCCCCAAAATGTCAGGTGAAAGACAGCAAGGATTTGCATGACTTACGGAAATCTGAGCAACAATATTATCAGAGACCAAAGCTTGGCAGCGAGAAGACTCCTGTAAGGGTATATCAGCACAATTAGTAGTTAGCAAGCAGGAGGCCGGTGCGTACGCAGCCGGCCAAAATGAAATGCCTCATACTGGGGTATTCGTATTTATCCATCCAAAAAATTGCAGGAATGAAACAGAAAACTACCCGGATATACCTTAGGGCAACCTCTATAGAAAAGACAATCATCCAACAAAAAGCAAACAAGTGCGAGATGACTATCTCCAATTTTCTGATCGCTTCCGCCCGTAACGTAGAGATCAAACTTTTCAAGAAAACAATGCCGGCATCCATGAACAAAACGGTATTGGCGCTCCTGCAAAGCGCCAACAACTTCAACCAGTACACGCGGTATTGCCATTCGGACAGGCTCAAAAACATAGGGGAGGAAGAACTCCATTTTTACGCAAACAGACTGTACCAACTGGCAATCGAAATCAAAAACGCCCTACAATGATCGCTAAGCAGACAAGAGGATCGGCAAGATCATGCTCTGGAATGATGGACTACGCCCTACGAGAGAAGGGACCCAAACACACGGACGAAAAAGCGGAGATCGTTTTCCAAAACGGATGCTACGGTACCCATGCAGAGATCAAGGAGCAAATGAAAATGGCAATGGAACTCAACAAAGGTAAATGTCAATCCCCCATGTTCCATGCCATATTCAGTCTGGCAGAAAATGAAAGACTAACAAAAGATCAGGAACTTGCCCTAGCTGAAAAACTGGTTAAAGAATTTAAGCTGGACAACAGTATTGTCCTTGGAGTGAAACACGCCTCAAGCCAAAACAAGGATCATTACCATTTTATCGTCTGCCTTCCACCAATAGACGGTAGGGCCGTACCCAATATGTTCAGGTCAAAAATGCGGCTGATGGAAATCGCGAGGTCCTGTGAACTAGCATTTAGTCTAAGGCAATTGGAAACTCCCAAGATAGAAAAAGGAAAACATCAACACCAGAGAAACAATGCAAGGTTTGAAAAGGCCAGACAGGATCTGGGAATGGCACTCATAGGGACCAAATCTATGTTGGAGTTTGTAGGCAAAATGAACAAGGCTGGTTATTCGCTGAGGAAAGGAAGGGGACTAGGTATTGTGGAAGACAAGACCGGCATCTACTACAAAGCCAGCGATCTGGGACTCAGCCTTCAGAAAATAGAAAAGATCATAGCCTTCAACCAACGGCAGGAAAAACAGCATAATGACCAGACTTTCAGAATAGACAGTCCCTATAAGGAAAATACGTCCTCTTCATCCAATGACCATACTACGAAGAGTCAAGAACACTTCTCATTTAACATCATAGAGGGATTGCTGGACCAGATGAGGAAGATTATGCAAGTGGAGACTTTTTATGGCGGTTCCATTTCCGATTTTGAGACGGAAGAGGAAAAACGCAAGAAACTCAGGAAAAAACGGGGTATCAGCAGATGATGTAATGTAATATTTAAACTACTCAAAATGAACAACACGGAAATAGAAATGGTCTTACAGGAACTTTTAAGGGATATACAGACTATAAAATCAGAGATCAGGCAAACCTCAACATCTTCCAAAGATGGAAATGAAAATATAGTAAACAGGCAACTAGAATCCATCCTTAAAGAAATGGGCAAACTCAACGACAGTGTCAAGACCATGGCACAGAAAACATCACTAGATGTACCAAAGATAGACTATGCACCTATTTTGAGGTTTGAGGAAAAACTAAAAGAATTGGAGCGTATCCAGTCGTTGCCACCACACGTGCAGATAGTTAGCCATGAACACTCCTTTAAAAACTGGAGATGGCTAATAGTACTTTTTCTTTTCATGGGACTGTCTGTTTTGTTTGGATGGTATGCTCTGGATAACTATTACGAAGCCAAAGGACTAAAAGTCAAATATGAATTTGTACGAAAAGAAGTGCCGGAGCATATCAGACAATTGGATAGTGTGTATCAAGTAAAACCCGAATGGGTGGAAAAATTTTTAATTTCAAAGTTCAATAGAACACAGGGTAAGAAACAAAATAAGGACAAGAAACGCTTTAACAAGTGATTACAAAATGACCAGACGGATTTAGATCTGTTATGAATGTAATTATTTTCTAAAAAAACTAGAAAAAATACTAAATTGTCATTAATATTTTTAAATTCGTTATTGGACAAAACAACTTCTTTCAAAATTGAAAAATAAATTTCCCTTCGATCGTCAAATGGACATGATGGATTGTGGACCAACATGTCTCAAAATGATTGCAAAGTTTTATGGCAAATTTTATTCTGTCCAGTATCTTAGAGAAAAATGTGGAATAAGTAAAGAAGGAATTTCTTTTTTTGATTTGAGTCATGCTGCAGAGGGGATTGGATTGCGCACGCTGTCCATAAAATGTTCTTTTTTCGATATATTGGCGAAGGTTCCTTTGCCCGCCATAATACATTGGGATAATAGCCACTTTGTTGTTGTGTACAAGACAGATGTGAGAAAGGAACGAATCTATGTTTCTGATCCGGCAAAGGGGCATATGAGATATTCAAAAGAAGAGTTTATCAAGAAATGGTACAAGAATGAAGATAGCCTTGGAGTCGTCATGGCAATTGAACCACAAGCAGATTTCCATCAAAGGGAAATCAATGGTAAGATAGAGCGGGAAAAAACATTAGATAACTTTTTAGGTTACTTTAGGCCTTACAGAAAGAGTTTCATAAATCTTTTTTTGATTATGCTCATAGTTACTCTGCTACAGGCATTTCTGCCATTTATTTCAAAAGCTGTCATTGATGTGGGAATCAGTACGCATGATACAAATTTTATCAATATAGTATTAATTGCCAATATCGCTATTTATGTAAGTATTCTTTTGTCGAATATGGTAAGAGACTGGATTTTATTGCACATTACATCAAGAGTGAATATAGCTTTGATTTCTGATTACCTAATTAAATTAATGTTGCTACCGATTACTTTTTTTGAAAATAAAACAACGGGAGATATCTTACAGAGAGCCAACGACAATGAACGCATAAGGAGTTTTGTCATGAACAATTCCTTGAATATGATTTTTTCCATATTGACTTTTTTAATATTTGGAATTATTTTACTCTTTTATAATTTAGTGGTATTTAGTATATTTTTGGTAGGTAGTATTTTGTATGTAATATGGGTAATGGGTTTTCTCCGTTTCAGAAAAAAATTAGATTGGGAGTATTTTGATTTGGTTTCCAAAAATCAAAGCTATTGGGTGGAAACTATTGCAGGAATTCAGGATATAAAGATAAACAATTATGAAAGACCTAAACGGTGGAAATGGGAAAGCATCCAGGCTAAGTTGTATAAAGTCAACCAACGAGTTCTAAATATAACTAACCTGCAAAATTCAGGGGCTCAGTTCATTAATAGCATTCAAAACCTTTGTATAACTTTTTTTTGTGCCAAGGCGGTTATCAGTGGAAGTTTGACGTACGGCGTGATGATATCTACACAGTTTATTATCGGAATGCTTAGTGCTCCTGTTGTCCAGTTCATCCAATTTATTATATCTTTCCAATTCGCAAAGATTAGCTTTCTTCGATTGAACGAGATTCACCAGCTCAAAGACGAACATGAAGACGTAGGAATCAACTCTATAGATCTTCCCGAAGACAAGAGCCTTATCTTTAACAATGTCTCATTTCAATACACTGTTAACGGCAATTTTGTTTTAAGAAACATTTCAATGATTATACCTGAAAAAAAGGTAACCGCTATAGTGGGCGATAGCGGAAGTGGAAAATCTACATTGTTAAAATTAATTTTACGTTTATACAAACCCTCCTATGGAGACATTTTGATTGGTAATATGAACGTAAATAACATTAGCCTCAAACAATGGCGTGATCGGTGCGGAGCCGTAATGCAAGACGGGAAAATTTTTAATGACACTATAATAAACAATGTTGTTCTGGATGATGAAAAAATTGATTACGAAATGCTACGACGGGCACTTGAATCAGCTAACATAACTGCTGAAATAGAAAAATTACCATTGGGGTACCACACCACAATGGGAGAGCAAGGAAGAGGATTGAGTGGGGGGCAGAAGCAGAGAGTACTAATTGCCCGAGCTTTGTACAAAAATCCAGATTATCTTTTTCTTGACGAAGCGACAAACTCATTAGATACATTAAACGAGCAAAAAATCGTTGAAGCGCTTGATAAATCCTTCAAAGGGAAAACGGTGGTTGTTATAGCACATAGACTCAGTACCATAAGGAAAGCCGACCAAATCATAGTTATGCAGAATGGTATTATTGTTGAAATGGGTAACCATGAGTCGTTGATGCTTAATAAAGGTAGATATTTTCAATTAGTACAATCTCAAGATGGACTAGGTACAATTTCCAATAATGAGTCTTCAAAGGATAATGTATTGAATGGTTGAAATATGGATATGAGAAATTAAGTTAATAAACTGTTTATGGAAATGCGTATGAAAGAAGAGCCACATGAAAATTATGAGAAGTATTTTGATCAACGAAAGACGGAAGAGGTCCAGGATATTATAGATAGAATGCCCACCCAATTTGGTCTGTGGATTACTGGAATTGTGGTACTTATTTTTATTTTACTATTGTTTTTTGGTTGGATAATTAGATACCCAGACATTATAACTGGTCAGATTACAGTTAATACAAATATTTCTCCCTTGAAATTAGTTGCGATGAATTCTGGAAAGTTGAAATTAAAAATATCCAAGTCTCAAAATGAGGTCAAAGAAGGAGAAGTCATTGCTTACATAGAAAATACAACATCCCTTGGCTCCTTGGAATCTATTAAAAGTTCCATTGAAAACTATAATCCATTAGGTGCTAACAAAACATACGTTCTTCAACAGTTGCCACAAAGAGTAGATTTGGGAGAAGTAACCAATAAATATTACGCGTTCTTGGAAAGTGTTCAACTACTAAAGAATTTTGAAGATGATAAACAGTATGAAAAACAAATATCCGGGTTAAAAAAGCTATTAATAGAACAAAGTAGAAGTGTAGATGTCAATAACGAACGCATGAATATCGCTAAACGAAACATGTTATATACCGGAAAATTTTATTCAAGAGATTCAATATTATTTAAAGAAAAAGTCATTTCTGAAGCAGAATTGGACCAGTCACAACTAAACTATTTGAATAGTAATGAAAATTACCAAAATATATACACAGGGCAAATCAATGCACTCCAAAACGTTAAACAGACACAAACACAGATTGGACAATCAGAACTACAGATGTTAGAAAAGAAAAAGGAATTGGAGTTAGCTCTGATGTCGTCATATAATGACTTGAAAGATAACATAAAATTATGGGGACAGAGCTATTCCTTCACAGCTCCATTTAATGGTACTGTACAGTTTTTAAAATTTTGGACGGATGGACAGTTTATACAAAACGGTCAACCTGTATTTACAATAATTCCAAATGATAAGCATATATATGGACAGGTTCTTTTGCCTTCTGCTGTCGGGGCAGGTAAAGTGAGAATAGGGCAAGAAGTAATTATCAAACTGGACAATTATCCCTATTTGGAGTATGGATATATAAAAGGTGTTGTAAATACAATATCTTTAACTACAAATACGGAAACGACACAGCAAGGTAGTGTAGATACTTATCTTGTAACGGTTACATTTACTAACGGGCTGACGACAAACTATGGCAGAACACTTGATTTTAAACAAGAATCCAAAGGTAGCGCAGAAATTTTAGTTCATAAAAGAAGACTGATCGAGCGTTTCTTCGATAATTTAAAATATATAACGAAAAAAGAATAACTTCCTTAGATATCAATATTATACTTTTTATACTAAATCATTTTGAATTTCATTTATGAAACCTAACCACAAAAAAACTATATTGAAGGATGTGACATTTCTTATTCCCACAAGGATCGAATCAATAGAACGTTTGGAAAATATTATAGCTGTTGTTGAGCATTTGCAGGAAAACTTTGAAACCAATGTTATGATTTTGGAGGCAAGTCCCAGAAAAACGTTTATTTTAAAAAAATGCTTACCTGAAAATGTAGAAATCTATTTTGTAGAGGATGATAACCAGATATTTCACAGGACAAGATACATAAACGATCTTGTTTCTCTATCTAAAACACCCTACATCGCTATTTGGGATACAGACGTAATAGTAAAAGAATTGCAGATATCACAATCTGTGGAGCTGTTAAGAAGCCAAAAAGCAGATTTTGTTTTTCCTTATGACGGAGTTTTTCTTGAAATCGGGTATGTTAAAAGGCTAGAATTTTTAAAAAAGAAAGAAATTTCTGTTCTTTTTGATGGGATTGCTAAAATGTTTCCTCTATATGGCTATTTTTCTGTAGGTGGAGGTTTTATTGCTAATAAAGTATCATATTTGGAGGCAGGAATGGAAAATATGCATTTCGACGGTTGGGGGCCAGAAGATGGGGAAAGGGCGACAAGGTGGGATATTTTGGATTTCAAAGTGCTAAGAACGATCGGGCCTATGTTCCATTTGACACACCCAAGGGGCATTAACAGCGGAATGAGAAAAGAAGAAGAGTTAAACAATGGAATCAAAGAATACTTGAGGATTTGCAAAATGTCTCAAATGGAATTGAAAAATGAGATTGCTAGATGGGGTATAATGCACCACGACTTATCAAATACAGGTAATATTGAAAAGATATGAGGGATACAATCAGTAAGATATATGAAAGAATCTGT
>QFOI01000177.1 GCA_003241175.1 Pseudopedobacter saltans | reverse complement strand
GGTAGTTATATTGGATTACTATTGTTGGGTAGTGTTTTCACGGCTATTGGCATTTGCACCAGTAGTTTCACCTCCAATACGGTTGTTGCCTTTATACTGGGAGCAGTTCTATGTTTGTTTTTTTATGCAGGATTTGATGCTATCGCTAGTTTACCGTTTTTCCGAAATGGCATGGATTATTATCTACAGATGCTTGGGCTTAATTTCCATTATAAAAATATAAGTCGTGGCGTCGTTGACATTCGTGACATTGTTTATTTCATTGGCATTGTATACCTCTGCGGACTAGTGATGAGGCGCAATATTTTAACTAGATAATCATGGCTTTTTTGGATAGAATATTAAAGAAAAAAACTTGGTGGGTCGTTGTATTGGCCCTATTGGTGGTCTTGGCGTTCATTACCTCTTTTTTGCGCTACAAAATAGACTTAACAGCCGAAAAGCGTTTTACCATAACCCAACCATCCAAAGAACTACTTTCCAACATCCACCAGCCTGTTGACATACAAGTTTTTCTTAGTGGAGACTTAACTCCAGACTATAAAAAATTGAGCATTGCCACACAGGATTTATTGGAACAATACCGCGAATTAAGCAATAACAATATCCATTTCAGTGTTGGAAGACCTGGCGAGGACCTTTCGGATTCAGCGAGATATGGTTTGTACGATAGCTTGGCGAGACTAGGCGTAATATTTGAAAACAACGAGAATTTTTCCGACAAAGACCAAAAGCAATCCCAACAAATCATAATCCCATCTGCCTTGATTTCAGTTGAAGGCAAACGCCCTATTGCGGTTGACCTAAGGAGTAGCCGCACTATATTCAAAAATTTCAATGTCATTAACGACAATCCAGAACCTGACAAAGAAGCAACGCTTAATGCAGCAGAAGCTTTATTGGAATACAAATTTTCCAATGCGATTAACAAACTTACACGCCAGAAGGTACCGACTATTGCTTACCTCGTCGGAAACGGCGAACCTATAGATTTGACTATTAATGACCTAGGGGAATCATTGCGAAACGACTATAAACTTGGCGTATTCGATCTCAAAACAGCTTACCCCAATCCGGAATCCATTGACGCATTGTTGATTGTCAAACCAAGTCAGACTTTTTCTGATACAGACAAAATAAAACTGGATCAGTATGTGATGCATGGAGGAAAAATCCTCTGGTTTGTGGACAAACTATATGCAGAACTGGACAGCTTAATGAACAGCAAAAAGGATTTCGTGGCTTATGATCGCAACCTTCAACTAGATGATATTTTATTCAAATACGGTGTCAGGTTAAATGCGAACTTACTACAAGATTTAAACTGTGCCAAACTACCGATCGTCGTTGGTTACAATCCAGACAACAGTCCGAGGATGCAAAGAATGCCTTGGCCATATTATCCTTTTTTGTCCGCTATCAACAACAATCCGATTTCGAGCAATCTAGATAGGGTTCTTTCCATTTTTCCATCGACAATTGATACTGTTGGAGCAGAGGGCATCCAAAAAACCATATTGTTAGCATCCGACACCAATAGTCGCTTATTGGCTTCACCAGCAATGGTGAGTTTGAGTAGTTGGCAGGACGATCCCGATTTCAGAACATTCAATAAGGCTCATCTTCCCGTAGCCGTGCTTTTGGAAGGAAAATTCAAATCCTTGTATGCCAATCGCCTTACGCAACCTGATCTAGATTCTATCCAAACCAATCTTGGCAAACCCTTTTTACCTCAGGCAGAAAAAAGTACACAGCAGATTGTGGTGTCTAATGCAGGTATCGCTACTAACGGTATTATGCAAACAACAGGACCGCTGCCCATGGGTGAATTACCATTTGACCAATATAGATTTGCCAATAGGGATTTTTTATTGAACAGTGTTGATTTTCTTACTTCTCAAAACCACCTTTTTGTTGCTCGTAACAAAGACTTCGTCCTTCGTCTTTTGGACAAGCAAAAAGTGGACGAACAAAAATCAATGTGGCAATTTGTTAATATTGCATTGCCAATCATCCTAATACTTGCTTGTGGCTTTCTTTTTCAATATATTCGTAAGAGAAACTACCAAAACCTTTAATTTCATACATTCTTGTCGCTACCATGACACATACACAGATAGCCTATTTAGTTTTCGGGATTGTATTGTTGGCCGCACTGCTGGTTGACATATTGGTGCTGAGCAAAAAGGGACACAAGACCACCATTAAGGAAGCACTAGTCCAAACCGGTTTTTGGACGGTTTTGGCGATTGGTTTTGGCATTTTTGTGTGGAAAGACGAAGGAACTGTTTATGCAACGAAATTCTTCAGTGCCTATCTAATGGAATGGAGCTTAAGCATCGACAACATTTTTGTTTTTATACTCATATTTGGCTTTTTTAAGATATCGGACAAAGACTCTGCAAGAGCCTTACTGATCGGGGTTTTGGCAGCAATAGTCTTCCGTGTATTGTTTATTGCCATTGGGATTGAGCTCGTGGATAAGTTTAACTGGATCATGTACATTTTTGGAGCCATACTATTGTACACCGGTATCAAACTATTCATCCAAAAAGAAGATGACGATTTCAAACCACAAGATTCACCCGTCTACAAGATTGTCAACAAATTCTTTACTGTCAGTCACCGAGAACCTCATGGCAAGTTCTTCGTAAAGGAAAACGGGAAAAGAGCCTTAACATCGCTTTCTTTAGTGGTAATCATATTGGCATTTACAGATATTGCCTTTGCTTTGGATAGTATTCCTACTGTTGTGTCTTTGGTTCGTGGCGGACCCAAAGAACCTTTTTCGGATGCAGACATTATGGTAATCTATTCCAGTAATATATTGGCGGTATTGGGTTTACGTAGTTTATTCTTTTTACTGAAAGGAGCCGCCGACAAGTTCAAATATTTGCAACAAGGCATTGCTTTTATATTGGTGTTTATAGGTGTCAAAATGCTCATTGAATTTTTCCACATACACATTTCAATCTACATTTCACTTGCGGTCATCGTATTGAGCGTAACCGTTTCGATATTGTATTCTCTCTATCGAAACAATCGCGTGGAAGGATAAATACATCCTTGGCATACAATTTGGCTTTTATCTTGAAAATCAAATTGATGAAAAGAATATATTTATTGTCAGCGATCTGCATTTCTGTTTTATTATCTACCTCTTGTACTGTAGAAAGACAAGCAGGAAGAAGCGGTAAAATACCTCCCGGACAAGCCAAAAAAATGAATGGCTCTAAATCGGCAAGAGATTATGCTCCAGGACACAACTAATCGAGAAAATATCTTACACCATATTCATATCCTTTCATACCCAAACCGGCGATTGTTCCTACAGCTACATCTGATATGTAGGAATGGTGCCGAAAATCTTCACGTTTGGATATATTACTGATATGCACCTCGATTACAGGTGTTTTGACCGCAGCGATTGCATCACGAATCGCAACGGAAGTATGTGTATACGCCGCAGGATTCATCACAATACCATCGAAATCAAAACCGATCTCCTGAATTTTGGAAACAAGTTCACCTTCTATATTGGATTGAAAATAGATAAATTCAACCTCCGGAAATTGTTTTTTTAGAGTTGAAAAATAATCTTCAAAACTCTGACTTCCATAGATTCCAGGTTCGCGAACACCGAGCAGATTCAGATTGGGACCGTTGAGAATGGCGATTTTCTTCATAATTCAAATGTAGTCAAACTTTAGGCATATTGGCAAAAACCATTAAAAAAGCGACTGAAATATTCAGTCGCTTTTGTGTGATTTTATGTTGAATTTTAATCCAATGTTTCTTTTATCAAGTTAATAAAGTCATCAAAAAGATAACGGCTATCGTGTGGACCAGGTGTTGCTTCTGGATGATATTGCACGCTGAAAGCAGGTCTATCTTTTAGACGAATACCTTCTACACTATTGTCATTAAGGTTAAGATGCGTAATCTCAACATTCGGATTTTTCTTAACACCGTCAGCATCGATACCAAAACCGTGGTTTTGTGTAGATATCTCGCTGCGACCAGAAACCAGATTTTTAACCGGGTGGTTCAGTCCACGATGTCCGTTGTGCATTTTGAAGGTAGGAATGCCGTTTGCCAAAGCTAAAAGCTGATGTCCCAGACAAATACCAAAAAGTGGTTTTTTTTCTTTCAGAATTTCCTTTACGGTTTCTATAGCATATGGCATAGCCGATGGATCTCCAGGTCCATTGGATATAAAATAACCATTTGGCTGGAATTCTTTCAATTTTTCCAAAGGAGTCTTGGCAGGAAATACTTTCATGTAAGCTCCACGGTCGGACATACATTTCAATATATTTCTTTTGATACCGTAATCCATGACAGCAATGCGTATCGGCGCACTTGGATCACCGTAAGTATATTCTTCTTTTGTAGACACTTCCTTAGCTAAATCCAAACCATTCATGTCGGGGATTTTTACCAACAAAGCTTTTAGCTCTTCAATATCTTGCGTTTCGGATGAGATCACGCAATTCATTGCCCCTTTGTTACGCACATGGATGACCAATGCTCTTGTATCAATATCGTCAATACCTACAATATTGTTGCTTTCTAGGTAGTCTTGCAAGGAACCTTCTGCCATCGGGCGAGAATATTTATCTTCCAAGCTACGACAGATAACGCCTTTGATCTTTACGGAATCACTTTCTGTATCTTCCGCTTTAACACCATAGTTACCAACATGAACAGCGTTCATAATCAACATTTGTCCAAAATAACTAGGATCGGTGAACACTTCTTGATAACCGGTCATACCTGTATTAAAACAAATTTCGCCTCCGGCAATACCAATTTTACCAAAGGACTTACCATGAAAAACCGTACCATCAGCTAACAAAAGGATGGCAGGTTGTTGTTGATTGGACATCTATGCAAAAAAATTTAATTGCGCAAAATTATCATGTAATTGTCAATTATCCGAAGTTTTGGGCAACAAATAATTGCAACACACAGCACCAACATCAAAAAACCTTGATAATCATCAGATTATCAAGGTTTTTTATAGTTAATTTAAAAAAATTATTTGACCACTTCACCTGTAATGATTAGAACGACTGGCTGTTCCACATTGGCAAACTTAACAGTTACCGATTTGTCGAAATGTCCCATTGTTTCTGCGTTAAATGTTGCCTTAACGTCCCCTGTCTTCCCTGGCAAAATAGGCTTTTTAGGATATTCTGGTGTTGTACAGCCACAAGTTGCTGTTGCTGTTTCTATAATCAAAGGTTTGTTGGAAGTGTTCGTAAAAGTAAAAGTCGCCGAAGCCGGTTTTTTGTATTTCACGTTTCCAAAGTTGTGTTTTGTTTCTTTGAACTTAGCCACGTTATCCTGAGCCATAGACACTAATCCTGCCAATACAAAACAAATTACAAAAGCTATCTTTTTCATGATTCTGGTTTTATTAAAAGTGTAGCAAATATACTACCGAATTTTTGTAGAATAGTAACGATTCCTACGACTTTCTTTTAAATCTTTTACAATTTTCTTTGTACTTGCCATAGCATCAATGTCGTCGATATCATCAATTCCATCATTACCATAATCTACGGCCACCGGCAATTTTTCAAAACCAACACCTCTAAAAGTCAAAACTTTTACAATATTGCTTTTTTCTTTGTCATTGAACAAAAGGGTTAACGTACGAACAAATTTGCCATCTGCGTAACCATTGAATGATACTTTTATGGAAAAAGTATCTCTTGGTGCGTATGGTCCTCTTTTCCATTCTGGAATGGTACAGCCACAACTAACCTGAACATTGGCCAAGGTAATGGTATCTTTACTTATATTCTGTACATGAACGCGATAATCGACAGCTTTTTTGAACTGTATATTTCCAAAATCGTGGTCAGCATCATCAATTTCCACATATTGGGAAGCGTCTTTAGGCGCTTGCACTAAAGGCATTACCGCTTTCTGAGCGAAAGCGGACTGGAACAAAAAAAGTCCCAAAAACAAAAAAACTGCGTCTACAATTCTTTTCATCAGCGCTTTTTTTAAGGTTTAGACAATAAGAAAACCCTTCTAAACAAATTTACAACAAAAAGTTCTTCTTTCGCCGCACATTTCTCTAATTATCGACATTCTAATACCTTTGCATCGATGAAATGGATGTTGATACAGTCTTCTACCTCAAAATACACGGCAACTTTACTGAAAGAATTGCAGGCGCAATATAATTTTAAGGTGGTGGATGCATCTGAAGAACCGAAATTCTTCACCCAAAAGGACAATCTTTTAGTCAAAGTTTCCTCAAAAGAAGCCGCCGGGACACTTGGATCTTGGCTGCGCAACAAATTTAGATTTTCGCCTATCATAAAAAAATGGGGTATTGAAAAGATTCTCTTAGATCAAAAAGCCATTCAGGTGGATAGTCCTTTAGCGCAAACAATAATTATTGACAACCCAACATTTCGATTCGGAGAAGCTAGTAATGTTTTTATACAAAAGCATTCCATTTCTTTTTTGACTTATTCCATTAAAATAAAGGAAAAATTAGAGGTCGATTTTCCTCAAAAAAACATTGTACTCTACAATCCTTCCATTGCATCTTTTTTCCGTCCCATCAACTGGGAAGAATCTTTGGACATTAAAGAGAAATATGCCGATGGAAATGATTATTTTTTGGTGAATGGACTAGGACAAGACATCGACCGTATTATCACGATCCTAAAAGGATTTTCCATTTTCAAAAAATGGCAGAAAAGTGGCATGAAGATTATTTTGCTAACCGATAATATACAACCCCTGCAAGAAGCAGTTTCCAACTATAAATATCGAGAAGATGTCAATATAGTCAATCAGCCTAACGACACGGAACTAGCTGATTTAATTGGTGCTAGCTATTGCACGATCCATTTACCAGAAGAAGACAGTGACAATCTATTTGCCTTGCAGTCTGCTCAATACAACGTACCCATTTTACTACAAAAAGACAGTACCGTTTACACATGGTTTAACGAAAATGCTTTTGCATTGACGCATTTTGAGAGTGAGCAATTGGGGCAAGCATTCATCACTATGTACAAAGCGGAAAACGTTAGGGCAAAATTCATCGACTATCTTACTAGTAATGTCATTGAGTCTCCCAACGATCACTCTTTATCAACTTGGTTTTTATAGTCAACTATATCTTACCGTATTTACGTCTGTACGCCATGAGTAGTGATATTACGTCACTGTAAGTATCGATACCTTGTGGTTGGTTATTGGCCTTGAGATATTGCCCATAGATAACATTGATAACCTTATAGTCTCTTATATCCTTAAGATCTTTTTTCACTAAAGTGTCAAGCGATTGTTTTACCAATATGTATTTGGAAGAGTCACGAACAAACAATTCGCTGGCCGCATACCGATATAAGTCCAAATAGATGGAATACAAAAACACTTTGTTATGAGAATGAGAGGCCGCCAAATAACCAACAAAGTTAGCTTCATCTTCCGTTGCATAACCTAGTTGGTGCGCCATTTCATGGCAAACGACAGCAGGCAAAACGACATCTGGCGTTTTCATGTTTATCTGAGCTTCTCCTGAAAATGGATTGTAATAGCCAGTATATCCTAAATAGTTACCCAAAACTCCAAACAGTGAGGCTTTCGTACTTTTATGTTTGAATTGCAAAAAACCATAAGTCTGCTGTACGGAATCATAGGCTGTTTTGGCCAACCCGAATAATTCACTTTTGTCCAAATGATATTCAGAGTTCGAAGAAATACTTTTTCTATATTGACTTGTCTGTTCAGCCAAACTTTTTGTCAAATCCATCAACTCATCTGTCGTATAAGGTTTACGTTCAATATTGAGTTGAAACGCGATTCCTTTTCTATAATAGTTTAATCCCCAAAAAGAATAAAAAACAACATACACAATCGCAAGAAACAAAACAATACGAAAAAAATTATAGCCACTTCGTTTCCATGACAATTTCCTTTTAAACATTTTTCTGAAAAAACGTACAATACCAAATGCGAAAACCAATATTGTAATCATGTAGCCAATATCGCCAACACTAAATGGTAGCCAACCTAGTAGAATTCGTAATGTATTTGCAATGAAAGGATATAAACCTGAGGAGTACCAAGTCTCGATAGAATGACTATAAGAAATGACTAGTTGTATGAGAACTATAAATACGATGAAGACTACTAGCGCGATCCACTTCGGTCTTGATATAGTTGATTGTTTCATTTGTAGCGATATTGTTTTCAAATGTAAAGAAACTATACAATATCTATAAAACACAGCAGGATACGCCTTTTGGCGTATCCTGCGTTTCCTTATCTATTTAAAAACTATTACCGTCTGCCTCTACTTTCCCCTCTAGAAAATTTTCCGCCGTTAAAATTTTGTGGGCGGCTCTGAGTTTGACTTTGTGTAGCAGGTCTATTGTTACTAGGAGTTACTACTGGCGTACTTCTTTGCGTATTTTGTATGGGAGCCCTGTTTACGTTTTGAGGCGCACTCCTGTTGAAATTTGTAGAAGGTGCCGGAGTATTACTACGCTGAACATTAGAACCTCCACGACTCTGCCAATTATTGCTATTTGTATTAGTATTTACATTGTTTGATGGCTGAGTGTTTGTATTAGTAGCATTAGACGCCCTACCCCAATTGCCCCATCTAGAACCACGATTGTTGTTGTTTTGAGGAACATTCGTATTGTTGGTTCCTGTACTAGGATTTTGGACTGGTTGGGTATTTACCCTTTGTTGATCCGTATTGTTATTCCTGTTAGAAGAATTTCTAGAAGCATCCCTATTCCAAGTTCCATTGTTGTTGTTATTTACATTTCCTGCATTATTTTGATTGGGAGTTGACGTATTCCTACCACCAAAGGAGCCATTTCTATCGTTACTATTATTGCCGTTCCTTGTATCTGTATTATTGTTTCTATTCTCTAGAGGATTATTTCTTCCAATAGTTGAATTATTCTGGTTGTTATTTTGATTGTTGTTACCCCCTCTAGTAAATCCATTTCCATTATTTACATTAGTGTTACCTCTTGTATTGTTGTTATTTCCACCTCCATTTCGGCCAGGACGATAGACACTCATAGTACCGTTGGACACACGACCATTATTAGAAACGTTATTAGAGTTGACCACTCTCACAGTATTTACAGGACGTCCTGTATATCTGCTGACATCGCTTGCTTGAGGGCCTCTAGAATACCTAATATTGTTATTGTTGTTGATAACCGTATAATTGTTGATAATGGTTGTATTGCGTATGTAAACATTGTTCTGTGTATGAGGTATATAATACCTGTTCATATTGGAATAGCCCATATAACGTCCAGGAAGATATGTCCACATATTGACAGGAATCGATCCTATTGATATATTGACGCCTATACTCATCCCTGGAGCAACCGGCGCCCATGCATAATTGTTGGAGGCATTTCCCCAATATACCCAAGCAGGAGCCCATTCGTAACCTGGAACCCAGTACCAACCCATACCAGATGCAAAACCCCAACGACCGTAGTGAAAAGGAGCCCATCCCCAATTGTAGGTAGAATTCCAGCTCCATCCCATATTGGTATTGACCCATGATCCACCGGAATAATATGGTCTGAAATTAGGATCGGAACATACCCATACTTGACCATAGCTACCGTAATTACGCCAAGTTCCGTAAGGAGACAATGCCGAGTAAAAATTATTGAAGTTTATTTCCGGCTGACTGGCATCATCATAATAGCCATTATCGTCATACCCTTGACCATTATCTGCTGGCTGTTGGTTGTATACCGTATTGGGATACTGTTGTCCTTGGGAATATACCGTGCAACTTGCCAGTCCAAACACTAGTAATAAACTTCCGATGGCAATTCCAAGTCTTTTATGTAAGTAAAGTTTTTTCATAATTCAATTCTTTTTATGTTTAAATAATAGCTTGATTTCCGATTATGTATAATTCAAGTTTGGTGCCATAAGCTCCAAAAAAGCGTTTTTTGTAGGCAGATTTGGTTAATATTTAGGTAAATACTATTTTAGGCATATTGCTTGTTTATAATAACCCGGCATTAAGTTAACAAATCATAACTTTGCCAACCATTCTTTATTGTATATAAAGAAGGAAAAAGGACTTAAATTTTAGACGATGTTTTCATTTTTCAAACCTAAAAAAGTCAAGGCCGACTTATCTTTTATCGGAGTTGACATGCATTCACACCTTTTGCCAGACTTAGATGATGGTCTTCAGAAAATGGAGGATACCATTCGATTTATTGGAGAACTTCAAGAGCTTGGTTATGAGAAACTTATATGCACACCACACACTTTGGCCGAAGTGCATCCCAATACGCCTTTGACAATATTACCTAGATTGGCAGAAGTTAGAGAAGAATTGAAACGTCAAAATATTGATTTTCCTATAGATGCAGCATCCGAATACATGACGGACATGAGTCTTGAAGAAAAAATAAATCAAGACTATCCTTTGTTGACTTTTGGGAAAAGCCACAAATATATTTTGATCGAAATGTCTTATTTGGCTGAATCTTCCAATATAGAAAATGCCATTTTTGGACTACAGGCAAAAGGTCTTCAACCGATTTTGGCACATCCGGAACGTTATAATTACTATCATGGCAACATGGAGCGTTACCATCGTATGAAAGATCTGGGATGCCTGATGCAAAGCAACCTTCTTTCTTTCTCAGGCTATTATGGAAAACATGTCCAGATTGCTGTAGAAAAATTGGCCAAAGAAGGACTTATTGATCTTTTGGGAACAGATATGCACCACGAGCGCCATCTTCATGCCTTGAAAGAACTAGCCACAAGAGCTTCTTTTTACAAAACAGTAGAACACCTCAACATTCAAAACAGAGAACTTTTCCTTGACGAAGGAAAGGAAATGGTTAGTGCCGAAATACCCCAATATTTCAAGGAAAAGAATTGGGTGTAGTGTCACTTTCGATCTACGCTTTATCTTTATTGTCACAAAAAAGATAAACATATGTTTTCGTTACCGTATACCAAATTGCCTCATGTTGGATTAACTATTTTTTCAGAAATGAGCCAGTTGGCCTTACAATATGGTGCAGTCAACCTAGGTCAAGGATTTCCGGATTACAATATGAGCGAGGAACTCATTGCACTTGTAAACAAAGCCATGTTGGATGGGGCGAACCAATACGCGCATACAAACGGATATCCGCTTTTGCGTGAAAAATTAGCCAGTAAAGTAGCCGACCTTTACCAATCAGAAATTGATGCCGATACCCAGATCACCATCACACCAGGCGGAACTTATGCGATCTATTCCGCTTTGAGTAGTTTTTTATTACCTGGAGATGAAGTTATTTTGTTCGATCCTTCCTATGACAGTTACGTTCCCAATATTGAATTGTGCCAGGCAAAACCCATCCTTATCCAACTGGAAGCACCGTCTTACCAGATTCCTTGGGAAAAAGTTCGTGAAAAATTATCTCCCAAAACAAAGGCCATTTTAATCAATTCCCCACACAATCCGACTGGAAGTGTATTGTCCGAAAACGACATGAAAGAATTGATTGACATAACAAGAAATACTTCTATCGTTGTCGTTTCTGATGAAGTTTACGAACATCTTATATATGATGACTATCAACATCAGAGCATTCTGCGTTATCCAGAATTGATTGAACGTGGATTTGCTTGTTTTTCATTTGGGAAAACATACAATTGCACTGGTTGGAAACTCGGTTATGCTATTGGAGGTGCCAATCTGATGAGAGAATTTAGAAAAGTACACCAGTTCAATTGTTTTAGTTGTTTTACACCAACGCAAGTCGCTTTGGCTAATT
>QFOI01000176.1 GCA_003241175.1 Pseudopedobacter saltans | reverse complement strand
CAAGTACATATATTTATTTTTCTGGTTTTATTTGGAGTGATGTATCATTCCAATACCAATGCACAAGAATCAATTCCGAATGCTACAATGGACAGCCTTTATCAAGAGGTAAAAACGCCCTACAAATATGGATTGGTAATGGTTCCAACCAATAATGATATTAAGATGGATTGCCCAAGCATTTTCCGTAAAGGGAAAAAATGGTACATGGTTTATATCATTTACAACGGGAGAGGTTACGAAACTTGGTTGGCAAAAAGCAAAGATCTTTTGCATTGGGAAACTTCCGGTCGCATCATGTCTTTTTCGGATACTTCTGATTGGGATATGAATCAAAAAGCGGCCTATATTGCTTTACAAGATCCAATTTGGGGTGGCAGTTATAAATGGAATAAGTATGATGGAAAATATTGGATGTCTTATTTTGGTGGACATACTAGAGGGTATGAAGCAGGAATGCTTTCCATTGGAATCGCTTATACATCCAAAAACCCAACTAAAGTTCATGAGTGGAATCGTCTACCATCTCCAGTTTTAAAACCTGATGACTCAGATGTCCGTTGGTGGGAAAATCATACAATTTACAAAAGTTCGATTATTCCAGATCGTCAAAAATTAACGGGATATCCATTTGTCATGTACTATAATGCCAATGGTGATAGTTTGAATAAAAAAAGAGGAGCAGAGCGTATAGGTATGGCGGTTTCTGATGATATGATTCATTGGAAACGTTTCAGAAAAGATCCCATATTGAACCACAATATAGGCATTACAGGTGATGCTTATTTACAGAAAATGGGTGACTATTGGGTGGCGTTTTATTTTGGTGCTTTTTGGAAAGATACCAAAGGTGCATTCAATAGATTTGCCGTTTCCAAAGATTTGATTCATTGGACGGAATATGAAAAAGATTTAATTGCGCCATCAGAACCCTATGATGAACTTTTTGCGCATAAGTCTTTCGTTATTAAATACAAAGGCGTTGTATATCACTATTACTGCGCTGTTAATAAAAACGAACAAAGAGGTATTGCTGTTGCTACTTCTGTAGATAGAGGAAAAAGTCAATTGTCATTTTTACCATATGAAAAAAAGAAAAAAAGGAAATAGGATTATATTGTTTTTTCTTGGTTGCTTTTCCATGCAAATGGTAGATGCCCAATTAGTAGACAAAACACCTGCTCCGTTGCCGGTTGCACCGACAATATATAGTACGGAGCCCTATGAAGATCCTTTAGTTAGTGGTATTAATCGCGAGCCTTCTCGCGCGACGTCTTATTCGTATAGTGATGTTCAAATAGCATTAACAGGAGATCGGGAAAAATCTGGTCGATATATGTCTTTGAATGGTGATTGGGATTTCAAATTTTCAATGAAACCATCCTTAGCACCAACAGATTTCTACAAATCCAAAGTGAAAGGTTGGGATAAGATTGAAGTACCTTCTAATTGGGAAATGAAAGGCTATGACAAACCCATTTACAAAAGTGCCGTTTATCCATTTCGTCCGGTTAATCCGCCACATATTCCAACCGACTATAATGGTGTCGGTTGTTATCAACGCTCCTTCTCTATTCCAAAGAATTGGAAAGACATGAATGTGACTTTACATTTCGGAGGTGTTAGTTCTGCATACAAAGTTTGGATAAATGGTAATTTTTTGGGTTATTCAGAAGATAGTTTTTTATCTAGTGAATTTAATGTCACACCTTATTTGCAAGAAGGCGAAAATGTATTGTCTGTTTGGGTGATACGTTGGAGTGATGGCAGTTTTTTGGAAGATCAAGATCAATGGCGATTAAGCGGAATCCATCGAGAAGTAATGCTAAAAGCCGAACCCAAATTACGAATTGCAGATTTTTTCTGTCAAACAAAATTGGATAGTGTTTATAAAGATGCTAGACTATTGATTCGTCCTCGTATGGAAAATTTGTCCGGGCATTTGATGAATAAATACAGGTTAAATGTAGATCTCTATGATAAGACAAACAAAAAAATTACTGGTACTTCCAAGTCAGTCGACTCTATTATTAACGAAGTTTATCCACGTTTGGATAATGTAAAATTTGGATTGATTGATATCCCTGTTTCTAATCCTGAAAAATGGAGTACGGAAGCTCCAAATCTTTATTCTGTGGTGCTTTCGTTACTTGATTCTGTTGGGAATATATTGGAAGTGAAAACTTGCAAAGTTGGATTTAGAACTGTCGAGTTTGATAAAAATACGAGTAAACTATTGATTAATGGTAAGTTGACTTATTTGTATGGAGTCAATCGTCCAGATCATCATCCTACAAAAGGAAAAGCATTATCAAGAGCCGATATTTTACAAGATATTCAAACTATAAAACGTTTTAATTTTAACTGTGTAAGGTTGAGTCATTATCCGAGTGATCCATATTTATTGGATTTGTGTGATGAATATGGAATTATGGTCATAGATGAAACCAATCTGGAAACACACGGTTTGGGTGCCAAACTAAGTAACGATCCAAGTTGGACAAGTGCTTATTTGGAAAGGAGTAACAGAATGGCAATGCGTGATAAAAATCATCCGTCTATCATATTTTGGAGTTTAGGTAATGAGTCGGGAAGAGGTCCCAATCATACCTCTATGGCTGCTTGGTTACATGATTTTGACATTACACGTCCTATTCACTACGAGCCAGCAATGGGCAGTCCGAAATTAGCAGGCTACATGGATCCTTCCAATCCAAATTACCTCAAACCCAATGATCATAGTCATCGCTTGCAAAATCCTTTGGATCAATACTACGTGGATATGGTGAGTCGAATGTATCCTGCGTTGTACACTGCTCCATTATTGGTGAATCAACCAAATGGAGACCGACGTCCTATTTTTTTCTGCGAATACGCGCATGCGATGGGAAATAGTGTGGGAAATATCAAAGAATTTTGGGATCAGTGGAAAAGCCTTGATCGAGTAATTGGTGGTTGTATTTGGGAGTTTAAAGATCAAGGTTTGGAGAAGAAAGATTCGCTTGGAAGGCCATATTACGCTTATGGTGGTGATTTTGGGGAGGAGTATTATGATGACTTTACTATAAAAGGAATTGTGGCTGCAGATGGTCGACCTAAAGCAGCGATTTATGAATGCAAACACGTATTTCAACCTCTAACATTTAGTTGGCAGGATAAAACAAAAGGACTTGTAAAAGTAGAAAACCAACAAAGTGTATTGAATAGCAACAACTTTGATATACAATTGATCGTACAACGTAATGGTGTTGATATTTCGGATAAAATTTTACCTAATTTATCCATAGCCGCAGGTAAAGATTCTATCATCAATATTGAAAATTATTTACCCAAACTAGATAACAATACAGAGTATTTTGTATTTTTTTCTTGTACATTAAAAGAAAAAATGCCATGGGCTGATAAAGGTTTTGAAGTTGCTTTTGACCAGTTGGCTTTGACAGGATTGTTTCAAGAAAATAAAATTCCACTTCAAAGAAAAGAGGGGAAACTTACAACAGATCCAAAAAATATTTTTATCAATATCGGCAAAAATAAAATTGGATTTTCTAAGGAAACTGGCGCTTTAAATACTTATGTTAGCAATGGTAAGAGCATTATTACAAAAGACTTTTTACCTCATTTCACTAGACCGTTGACGGATAACGATAAGAGAGGGTGGAAGTCTAACAAGAAACTAAAACAATGGTATAATGATAGTTTGCACCTTGTCAAAATATCTATTGATAGCACGCCAAACAGACCAATTACCATAAAGTCACAGTATAGTCTTATCCATGATAGTGCTAAAGTAACTATTCAATATACGATTAGAAAAGATGGTGTCTTGAAAGTCGAATATTCTTTAAATGTTTTGCCAGGTTTGCCAAATATCCCCAAAGTGGGTATGCAAGGCGGTATTGATGATTCGTTGAGAAATATTGTTTGGTACGGACGAGGTCCTATGGAAAATTATATTGACAGAAATTCTGGTTTTCCTGTAGGTATTTATAGACAACCATTAGCTGATTTTATGGAAAACTATGTTGTTCCTCAGGAAAATGGTAACCGTACTGATGTTCGCTGGATGTATTTGAATAATAAGAACGATGACGGACTATTGATTGTTGCGGATAGTCTTTTAAGTATAAGTGCTTGGCCCTACACAGAAAAAAATATACAAAGTGCAAAGCACACGTACAAATTGCAAGATGCTGGATTTATTACTTTGAATATTGATTTGGTTCAGATGGGGGTTGGTGGTAATGATAGTTGGAGTGATGTGGCGGCGCCGTTAGAACAATATCAAATCAAGGCAAATGATTATCGTTATACCTTCTTTTTAGTACCTAATAATAGAACAAAGATGGGTGACAGTCCGCTGAAAAACAGGTTTTGATTAATTTTTTAAGAAAAACGATTGTATGAAAATATTTTTTCTTTCCATATTTTGTTGTTCCATTTTTATTAAAGGGAAGGCACAAGAAAAATCACTAGTCGATACTAAAAATAGCCAATTTTCCAAAATGAAAATGCTGGATATGGGAGCAGTTAGTTGGACGGATGGCTTCTGGTACAATGAATTACAACTATGCCAAAATACCATGATTCCTACTTTGTGGCGTATTTACAATGATCCAAATATTAGCCATTCCTTTCGCAATTTCGAAATAGCTGCTGGTTTAGATACAGGAAGCTTTGTTGGTCCTTCATTTCATGACGGAGATTTCTATAAAGTATTGGAATCCTTAGCGGCTATGTACGGAACAACTAAAGATCCCAAACTAGATAAAGAAATGGACAAAGCTATTGCTGTTATCGCCAAAGCTCAGCGAAAAGATGGCTACCTCTATACAAAATCCATCATAGATCATCAGAAAACGGGCCAATCGGAAATGTTTGATGATAAGTTGAGTTTTGAAGCGTATAATTTAGGTCATTTGATGACTGCGGCATGTGTGCACTATAGAGCCACAGGCAAGCGATCTTTGTTGGATGTTGCAGTCAAAGCGACAGATTTCTTATTGTCCTTTTACAATCATGCCACGCCTGAACAAGCAAGAAATGCCATATGTCCATCCCACTATATGGGAATTGTTGAAATGTATAGAACTGTTCATGATCCAAAATATTTACAACTTGCCGAAAAACTATTAAGTATCAGAGGAACACCTGAGGGAACGGAGGATAACTCAGACCGTGTCGCTTTTAGGCAAATGGAACATGCAGGAGGACACGCAGTCAGAGCAAATTATCTTTTTGCGGGTGCTGCAGATATTTTTGCAGAGACTGGCGATACTTCTTTGATGCATGTTTTAGATAAAATGTGGGAAGATGTTACATTTCGTAAGATGTATATTACTGGTGGCTGTGGCGCTTTGTATGATGGGGTTTCTCCTGATGGTACTTCCTACAATCCTGATACCGTGCAGCGTGTTCATCAAGCTTATGGACGAGCGTTTCAATTACCGCTAAAAACAGCACATAATGAAACGTGTGCCAATATTGGAAATCTGTTGTGGAACTGGAGAATGTTTTTGAATACTGGTGATGCCAAATATATGGACGTTGTGGAGTTAGAACTATACAACGGCATATTGTCTGGTGTAAGCCTTGATGGTGATAAATATTTTTATACGAATGCATTGGAACACAATGCTGCATTTCCATATACGTTGAGATGGGCAGGTAGTCGTCAAAAATATATTGCATTATCCAATTGTTGTCCGCCTAATATAGTTCGTACGATTGCTGAAGTGCCAAACTATGTTTATACATATTCGAAAAATAATCTTTTCGTCAATATGTACGGAAGTAATCAAGTTGAACTTATTATGGAAAATGGCAAAAAAATTAATCTGGAACAAAAAACGAATTATCCTTGGGATGGATTGATTACTATAAAAATAGAAGAAATCGATCAAGGAGATATAGCTGTCAATTTAAGAATTCCTAGTTGGTGTAGCAAATATAGTGTTAAAGTAAATGGTGTTTCGTTTTCCGGTAAAATATTAAAAAATGGATTTTGTGTTATCAATAAAAATTGGAAAAAAGGAGATATTGTAGAGCTAAATTTGGATATGCCAACCAATATGATGGAGTCCAATCCTTTAGTAGAAGAAAGTAGGAGTAGGGTTGCTGTAAAAAAGGGACCTATCGTTTATTGTTTGGAAGCGAAAGATTTGCCAGATTCGGCTTCAGTTTTTAATGTGGTATTAGATAATGCTCAGTCTTGGAATCCTGCATCAATTAATATTAAAGGGTATGATTTGATGGCTCTGCAAGCAGATTTTTTAATACGAAAAAAAGAAAATTGGAATAGCTCTTTGTATCGACCAATAAGCAATGACAATAGTTCTTACAAAAAAATACAAGCCAAATTAATCCCATATTTCGCATGGGCAAATAGAGGAGATTTTGATATGGCGGTTTGGTTACCATATAGTACAAATTAGAAAACTTTTTTTGAATGATTGGAAAGGTTAAGATTTCATTTTACATAGTGGTATTTTTGTGTTTTGTTACAGAGGTGTTTGGGCAAAAGATTGTCCCTATAGATCCTTTAGAAAAAGAATTCAAAAATCCAACAAAGCAAGCACGTCCTTGGGTGTTTTGGTATTGGATGCAAGCGGCAGTATCCAAAGAAGGAATAGCCGCTGATATCAAAGCGATGAAAACCGCCAATATTGCAGGTGCTTATTTGATGACGATAAAAGGGGACGCCAATCCCCCATTATATACACCTGCTGCGCCACAATTAAGTCCTGAATGGTGGGCGTTGGTGAAATATGCGATGGAAGAAGCCAAAAAGAATGGTATTGATATCTCTATGCATGATTGTGATGGTTTTGCATTGGCTGGTGGTCCTTGGATTACGGAAGTTCAATCCATGCAAAAAGTTGTTTGGAGTGATACTTTAGTGAAAGGTGATACACATTTTGATGGAGCATTGCCGATTCCAACACACTATAAAAATTACTACAAAGATATTTCTGTCTATGCTTTTCCAGTACATGATGTATATTCTACTTATGAAGTAAAGCCCAATATTTCTTCCAGTATTGATAATTCTGATTTAAGTTTTTTAGTAGAGAGAGGAAATAAGAAAAATTTTACTTTCTATTATATGCATATTATCATATTTTTATGAACGAATAATTATTACAATTTTTACACATAATATTAATGCAATCGATTACATAATACGCATTATTCATTATGATTGGATCAACATTAAAAACTAATCAATTTTTGATTTTTGAAAATCAACAAAAATTAATATTTAAGATATTTTTGTATATTGTTAGCGTAATTTGCAACGATGGAAGTCAAAGACCCGATTATTTTAT
>QFOI01000002.1 GCA_003241175.1 Pseudopedobacter saltans | reverse complement strand
AATGATAGTCTTGTTTTAATAAAATTATTGAGTGAAATTTCAGGTTTGGAAGCAAAAATGTGGGGAAGCTCCATTATTGGTTTTGGCAATTACCACTATAAATATGAAAGCGGACATGAAGGAGATGCACCTTTGATTGGTTTTTCTCCTAGAAAAAATGCCATTTCCATTTATCTTTCTTGCGGTTCTAGCACCCATACAGATTTATTTTCTCAACTAGGAAAACACAAAATGGCAAAAGCTTGTTTATCGACAAAACGCTTATCTGACGTGGATTTGGATGTATTAAAATTGATATTGGCAAAATCGCTGCAATAAGACCTCATCCTTAGCCTTCTCCTTTAGGAGAAGGAAAACGCTGTTAAGTTACTTCAACTATACAAATCCCAAATAATCAAACTGTCCGTTCAATATTTTTCGATCATCCGCTCCCAACCATTTATTTAAAACGGTTGCATATACTTGTTTGAAATCGACTTTGTATTTCAAATCTCCGTTATCCAGGTCCGTCAAGTCTGCCATCGGATTGATAAGTCCTTTTTGTTTTAGTGCTCCACTTATCAAAAACATATTATTGGCCGTCCCGTGATCCGTTCCGTTACTCGCATTTTGTCCAACTCGACGTCCAAATTCACTAAAAGTAAACAACAATACATCATCGAAACGATTATTGTCCTTCATATCTTTTACAAATGCAGCAACGCCATCATTAATCTGTGCAAACAAGCGTGCTTGTTGGTCTTGCTGATTAACATGCGTATCAAAACTACCAATACTCAAATAGTACACACGAGTCTGCGTATCGGCGAGAATAAGAGAAGAAATTGTTTTTAGGTTTGTTCCAATCTGTGTTTTTGGATATTGACCTTTCGTCTGCCCGGCTTTACTTTCGTTGAATAGATAAGCAGCACTATTAACGGTCGCGTTCATCGTTTTGTAAAGATATTCTGCTGTGTGATGGTCGTGGTCTTGAGCATGCGCCGAAAGTAAATCTTTATAGTATTTTTCGTTACTATTGGCATATAGTTGAGCTGGACTTTTTACAGCCAAACCTTTATTGTTCGTACCTTTAAGTGCTAAACTCAAAACATCATCTACTTCCAAAGCTTGTACCGGCATTTGGCAATTGTCACATTGTTCATCCAGATACCGGCCCAACCAACCTGTCTGCCAAAGTTGGTTACTTTGGCTTCCCGTTTGCCAAATGTCCATACTTCTAAAATGGCTTCTGTCCGGTTCAGGATAGCCAACACTATTAAGAATTGCCAAAGAACCATCATCATACAGCGATTTAAAATCTTTTAATGATGGGTGTAAAGCCACTTCATCCGTCAATATATTTGCTTTATCTTGTTTCAATCCAATTACCGGACGAGATTTATAGTATATATCATTCTTAATGGGAATGACCGTATTGAGTCCATCATTTCCCCCGGAAAACTGTAAGACAATGACCACTTTATTTTTCAAGTTGGGAATATTTTGTTTGTCCAACGCTTTCATAAACTTGGGCAACATCATTGCGGCCGAAGCCATGGATCCCACTTGTAAAAATTCTCTTCTTTTAATCAACATGATTTTTTCATTTAACTGTTGAAAATTAACTTAACTGGAACTCTGGCGTGCTCATCATGGCCAACATCAGGTTTTTGACGTAAACTTTTCGATCAGGATTTAATGGTACCTTTTTTTCTATGATGGTTTGTTCAAATTTATCGGAAGAGGCACCTAAAACGATCTGAGAAACCGTCGCAAATAAATCTTGATCTTTGACAGGCTCCAATACTTTCAACAAACTATCCCATTCTATACTAGCCTCTATCTTGTTGCTATTCTTCTTTGGCACGGGCTTACTGCTTTGCATGTCCATAGCCATCATGCTATTGGATGAATTGACAGAATCAGCGTTCATCATCTTGCGTCCCATCTGCACATCATCATCTACCTTAGTTGTAATGTGTATTGCCTTGTTTTCCTCGATAAGTTGTGGAATTTTTAGTCGTAACATCAATGACGAACTATCTATCCAACTTGTACCACCCGGCCAACCTGCTACGTTCGGGGGATAAAATGGTTTTTGTCCCAACGCATCATTAAAAATCAATAACCGATCGGGATTTTCAATTTTCATGGGCAATGTCCTTTGAATATTGACCAAAAGATCAACTGGAGACTTGATAATAGCTCCCATGTTTTCTTTCTGGTAAAACCATCCCGCCGTAAATATATCATGTACCAAAGAGCCAATATTATAGTTGGATTGGTAGAAACGATCCGCTAACCAATTGACATGTTTTTCGTTAGGTATATCATTAACCAAATACTTATACATTTTCAGAGAAATGTATTGGGCAGTTTGTTTATTTTCCAACAAAATTTTCAATACATCATCTCCCGTAAAATTTCCTGTTTTGCCTAATATTGTTTTAGTTCCATCATCATGGACTTTGGTATTGTTTGTAAATTCACCTTTTGCATTATAAGACCAACCTGTAAACGCCCTTGCCGCTTCCTTTATATCTGATTCGGTATAATGTCCTCTTCCCAATGTAAAAAGCTCCATCACTTCGCGAGCAAAATTTTCATTAGGATGCGCTTTTTTATTTTGTTGATTGTTAAGAAAACTCAACATCGCAGCACATTTGCTCGTGCCTTCCAATAAATCCGCAAAATTACCTAAAGCATTTTTGCGAATGACATCCAACATTTGCTGTTGGAAATAAGCATTGTCCAATCTGCAAGCGAAATGCCCATGCCAAAAAAGTGCAATTTTTTCCCTTAGTTGATTATCATCTATTAGCATCGAATTCATCCAAGCAATGGTCAAATCACGAACCTTCGCCACATTTTCCCTATTGATATTTCTTCTATCTTCTGGAGTCAACGCACCAATCAAACCGATAGATTCTCTATAGGACTGATCAACATTAACGTTAACGACAGATAGGGAGGCAAGTGGAGATTGGGCATTTTTCTCTAACGAACGGAGTGTATCCTCCAAACTCATAGAGTCAATCTTAAGCCATTGCTCTGGGCTGATGCCAAAACCTGAACGGCTCAAAAGATGAAGCTTTTTTGAAAACGACGTTTTAGACATAAGCTCCGATTTTAATAAAAGTGATTACAGATGGACAATAAAGATACTCTAAAGTTTAATCCAAAGAAGTTATAAATTTATTAACAAAAATCGGCACTTTTTTGTTGACTGTCTGTATCGTCCCTAACTTTAGAAAAGTTATTTTTACTCAAACTTATTTCACTTATTATGGATAAACAACTACTTGATGCCATCATAAAGAAAATAGAGGCCAAAATTGATGCCACATTTCGACTGAAAAGCGTGCGGGATGCTCCTTCAATAGGAAGTGGCAACAAGGCGTACATCCTCGACGCGGAACCTATATCTTATTTCGTCAAGACAAACGTAGGCAAACCAAAAGATTTCTTCGAAAAGGAAGTGGATGGGTTACACATGCTGTCCATTGCTGTTATGAGACACTTGGTGGTACCTAGACCTTTGTTCTGGGGAGAATTTGAAGGTTATCAGTTTCTCGTTATGGAAAAAATATCCATGAAAGAGCCATCAACAGATTTCTTTGAAAAACTTGGTTTTGGAATGGCCCAATTGCATAAAAACACCAATCATTTCTATGGGTTGCAAGAAGACAACTATGTCGGCCCAGATGTGCAAACAAATGGTAAATACGAAAGTTGGGGTAACTTTTACACCAAATGCCGTGTGTTACCTCAAATGCAAAAGGCTTTTGACAATCAAAGAATATCGGCAGACGATGTCAAAAAAATCGAAAATATCTGCATACAGCTTCCTAGCTTACTTCCGCAGGAAAAGCCTTCTCTTTTGCATGGTGATTTTTGGATCGGGAATGTAAGCGACACGACGCAATCTATTCCAAGTATTTTTGATCCTTCTGTTTATTATGGCAACAGAGAAATTGATATTGCCATGTCTAGTCTTATGGGTGGCTTTGACGAATCGTTTTATGCCTCTTACAATAACGAGTTCCCTCTTACCAAGGGTTGGCAGCAACGCTTGGGAATCAACCAGTTGTATTCCATATTGGTACTGATCAACAACTATGGACCGGATTATTATGAAAAACTGAAAGAGGTGATAAAGGGGTATTAAAACAATAAAGGCACCCTTTGCAAAGGGCGCCTTTATTGTTTTAATTGTAATAAATTTATGGTTGATCTTCATCCCAATTTGTCCTCCCTGTTCCAGCTATAATGTATGTTTTATCTGGATTAAAGGAAAATTTAACTTTAAAATAAATGCTATCTGTGACATTTCCTGCTAAAGAAGTACCCGCCTTTAATAAGACTTTACCATCAGTAATAGTAAGAGTTTGGGGATAATATTGTGGATAATCTGGATCATAGTTTTCTTCATAATAGTCATTACTTCCGTTTGTTGTGGCAAATGTTAAATCAGACGTATTAGCTAACGCTTTTACTTTGAATCCATATAAATTATCATTATCATCAATATATAGTGAATCATTATTTGCAGATGTATTGTATGTCGTAATTGTAATAAGATCTGACAAATCATTTCCTGCCGAGTCTTTCAGCGCTACAAACCACTCTCCTGCCAACTTCGAAACCTTGGTCGCCCCTGGATCAAAATCCTTTTTGCAAGAAACGGCTAGAACTGTAGTTATAAGAACTGCAAATGTTGGATATAAGTATTTTTTCATTTTAATATCTTTAATGTTTCTTAATCTATTGTTTTTGCCAAACTCTTTTAGAGCCAGAAATATCCTGTGAAGGAATCGTTATTTCCAATGTTAATCTACCAGTAGAGGTAATGCTACTTCCAGTTGTTGTTGAAAGAGTTCCAAAGGGAGAAGATTGGCTATAGATAAAAATATTTGTTCCATCTACGCATACTAGTAAGGCCGGAATCGTACTTGCTCCCCACGTATTACTGCAATTATATAAGCCAGAAGCAACTTTAGTAATTGTATTTGAGTAGGCTGTGTTTGCAACATAAACGTATGAGCCAGCAATATTAGAACTTGCATTTTCTGCAGCAGGAAGAACTGCGACGGTCCTACTTCCAGAAGACGAGTACCCATCACTGTTAGTACCTGTGTAAGTAATCGTATAAAGACCTGGTACCGCCGTATTTACGGATCCACTTGTTGTAACCTGTATTTCCTCTCCATCTACAACAGCTGTTGCCCCAGGATCTGTAAAAGTTCCATCTTTCACAACAGACATGTATTGGTCTCCTTTAATGGTTACAGTTGCGTAGTATGTGATCTTAGAAGATCCAACTTGCGTATCTGTTTGCACAACATCATCTTTTGTACAAGAAAAGCTTCCTATAGCCACTAATAACAGAAAATAAAAAATTTGTTTCATGAATCTTTTTTTATAGTTTAAAATCTATTTTTTAGCCCACCAAACAGGAACGCTAATTGCTACAGGTGTTGGTGCATTTGGGTTATTTGATGTTGAAATATAAGGGACAGGTAATCTTTGTGGAAGCAATTGTCCACCCAAAACAGAAGTTTTGGAAACAACAAACTGACCCGGTATATATGAGGTACTTGTTGAATAGACTGCGCTCGTTTTAGGATAACCAGTTCTATTTTTTTCGAAGAAAGCCTCAATACCATGACAACCATAAGCACAAGAAGCCCATTTCTGTGTAATTATTGATTCAATTTGAGCATCTGAACCAGTACTTGGGAATTTATATTTGCCCGCCAATAAGGTGGAACCATCTAGTTCAAACTGATTAAAAGCAGCCAGCACACCAGAATTATACAATGACTCTGCTCCATCTCCATTAAAAAATCTAACCCTTGCCTCAGCTTGAAGAAAGTAAGATTCAGCCGCAGAAATGATTTCTACAGGATCACTCCATGCTTGAACAAAAACAGCAGCACTTGTGTTAGTTGTAGTATTCTGGTCATCCCCTTGATTGACCGAAGATGGAGAAGCCTTTCCAAAGTAGTTGATAATACGAGGGTCTCCATTGTCAAGCAACCAACTAACAAAAGTCGTACTCGCTCTTAAGTTATCCCCTGTATTGAGAGATCTTATATTATTTTCATAAAAAGGATTGTCTTTGGATTGTTGATCTGTAAAATTGGTAACTGCAGCATCTGAAGTTAAAAATGTTGCCCCAGAATTATATAATGCCACTATACCGGCCTGAGCTTTCGTTGGATTATCATTTACCATCCTTAGATATATTTTAAGTTCCAAGGTATTTGCAAATTCAATCCATTTTGTGATATCTCCGCCAAAAATCATATCCTCAGAACCAGGTACTGTATTTGTAGAAGCAGAAAAATCTTTTGCTTTTGCAGCTTCTATTGCACTAATAAGACTATCATAAACTACAGAGCCTTCGTCCCACTTTGGTGTCAGATTCGCCTGTCCCTGCAGCGCTTCACTGTAAGGTAATGTACCATAAAGATCGACTAATACTTGAGTTGTATAAGCTTTCATAACTGTTCCTAGCAGATAATAATTCCAATCACCGGATGCTGAAGATTTATCTATAACAGCTTGAAAATTTTTCAATCCGTTAGAAAACAATCCAGTGTATACTGCATTGAAACTATTCGTTGTAATATTATAGGACGCAATATCTTTATATTGGTTGGCAATTACAGATTGTGTAAAATATTCAGACCAAATACCGCCAATAGCTGCCAAATTACCTCCAGTTTGTCCTATCGTTCCCAATGTTCCAGCAGGAAATAAAATAGCTGGTGTGGCATTAGAAATATCTGGTGCATTAGGAGATTTATTTATATCCAACGAGCTTTGGCAACCTGCCATCAGACTTACAAAAAGTCCCAATAAGGCTAATTTATAGATTAATTTTTTCATTTGTTCTTTGTGTTTAGATTAAAAAGAAGCACGTAGAGTCACACCAAATTGCTTAAACAAAGGAGCATTTGCAAACTCTCCCAATTGACCTGTCAAATCATTACCTAAGTTTGTAGCTTCTGGGTCAACAAAAATATTTGATTTAGGAGTCCAAAGAAGAATGTTCTTCGCAAAAACAGCGACACTAAGATTACTTAATTTCAATGCATCAGAAACCGTAGAAGGTAAGTTGTACGCCAAATTGATATCTCTTAATTTTAAGAAAGACCTATCAAAAATTCGTTGCGAATAGGCAGATCCAGGATTTGTTGTTGGATAAAAATATTTGTAATAATCGCTTGTACCTATCACTGTGGTATTTTCCGAATAAGAACCATCACTATTTTGAACTACCGAATTTGGAACCACGAATGGTTTACGATCATTATAAAGCGTCGCCTTACTATTACCATCAAACAATACCATGTCAGCAGTCTGACTGTACATCACACCACCATAACGAAAATCCAAAGAAAAACTTAAACTAACATTTTTGTAAGAGAATGTATTGGTCCAACCCATCATGTAATCATACAATGCCTGGCCATAGTAACCCTTTGTCATACCATAGTTGGATGAATCTGGTGTAGTATTCACTTGAGGAAGACCCGCAGCATTCACCACGACCTTTCCATCAGGTGAAAGTTGGGGGATAGGAGCATAGACAGAAGCCACAGACTTTCCGACAACAGCCCTTAACTCAGCATCATAAGAAGATGCCAGCAATGGGTTAGGCGTGCCTCCAGTTAATTCTAAAACTTTGTTCCAGTTTTTTGTATATGTATATGTTGTATTCCAACTGAAATCTTTTGTTCTAATCGGAGTGGCATTCAATGTTAACTCAATACCTCTATTTCTAACTGTGCCTAAATTCTGGACCAAAGTTGTATATCCCGTAGCTGGATCTATAGGTACTGCGAAAACCTGTCCTTTAGTTCTTTTATCATAATAGGTCGCATCTAAACCAATTCTATCATGTAGGAATTTAGCTTCAAAACCAGTTTCAAATTCCTTAGTGAAAATTGGTGTTAAATTAGCATTTGCAAGTTGGTTAGATATTCCGAAAGCGGAGACTCCATTAAAAGGAGATGTAAGAGCGCCATAACCAAGATTCACATTTGACGCAACTAGGGTTTGAGCGGTTTGATATGCACTAGGATCAGAACCCGTTTTACCATAAGCCGCTCTAAGTTTCAAATAAGAAATAGGAGTGTTGGATAAATCAAAAGTTCTAGATGCTAACCAAGACAAGCTTGCACCCGGATAAAAGAAAGAATTGCTTCCCTGTGGCAATGTTGATGACCAATCATTTCTAACATTACCTGTCAAAAATAATTGTTCTTTATAGCCCAATGTTACTTGTCCATATAAACCTTTCCTACGATTTCTAGAATTAAAATCTACTGCGGTTGGTTGTTGTGTTGAATTAGACAAGTTAAAGAAACCAGGAATTGTTAAGCTAGTAACACTAGCAGATTCCGTTCTCTGTGTTAATTGGTAATAGTTTCCACCAGCAATTACATCTAGATTAAAATCTGGTGTTATATCTTGATTATATTTCAAAATCAAGTCGGAATTGATTGTACCTAGGTAGCTTGACCCTTGGTAAACCCCACCATAAGCCGGAGCACGTACAGCACCTTCAGTGTTACCTCCGTCATTCCAAGAACCTGTAGACGGTTTATTGGGTTGCGCCCATTCAAATGTTCTTGCATTGAAAAAGTCTCCACCTGTTCTCCACTGTACAGAAAAATGTTTGGTAAAAGCATAACTCAAATCAATACTACCAAAAAAGCGATCCGAGTTCTGCGTATTTCCGTTTTCATTTAACCCATAATAAGGATTAGCAGCATAAGGTGTGAAATAATTATCTACGTTGAAAAATTTGTTATTGTAAGCTGCAAAATCTTTAATGGGAATATCGACAGGAATCTGTAATAAAGATTGAAAAACACCACCATTTCCATTGTCCGATTGACCAGTACTAGGAATATTTACTTTTCTATTAGTGTAATTAAAGGAAAAACCTGCTTTAAAATTTCCATATTCTGTATTTGTCCTTAAAGAAAATGTATTTCTTTGCAAATAATCTACTTTGGTTGGAATAGGTCCATCATTATACAAATTACCATAAGAAAAATAAATTTGATTATGTTCATTACCACCTGAAACACTAACATTATTGTTAAATTCTTTACCTGTTTGATAAAAATCTCTTATGTTATTTTTTACAAAAGAAAAGGGCTTAACTAACTGAGAGTTGTCTACAATAGAACCCCAAGGACGCATCTTTCCATCTAATCTTGGCCCCCAGCTCCCGTTTTCCGGTAGAACAAATTCACCACCCCAGCCTTGACCAAATTGATCTTGCATATCAGGCAATTTTCCCACCTTGCTAAAATCATAGGTCCCAAAATATTCAACTTTTAATTTACCAGCTTTCCCAGACTTTGTAGTAATCATAATAGCACCATTCTTAGCTTGTGATCCATAAAGCGCTGTAGCAGCAGTACCTTTAAGTATTGTAACGCTTTCTATATCAGCAGGATTAACACTAGAAATGCCAGAACCATAGTCCGCCGACCCACTCGCATTACCTGCTGAACTATTTCCTTGGAAAGGTACACCATCGATTACATAAAGCGGTTGGTTATCACCTCCTGAAATTGCACCATAACCTCTTAAAACAACTTTTGTTGATGAGGTTGCTCCACCAATATTGGAAATGTCTGCTCCTGCTACCTTGCCTGCAATTCCATCCAAAACACCAATAGGAGAATTTTTATTTATCTGGTTGGTGTTGAATGTAGCAGTTGAATAACCCACTTTGGCACGACTCTGTGTTCTTCCAAGCGCAGTGACAACTACTTCATCCAATGCATTTGCATTCGAAATAGAATCCTTTTCCTTTTTGCTGATTTTCGCAGAATCAATTGCCTGTGCGCTTGATGATTGGGAAAAGAGAAAAAATCCCATTGAACCCAATACAATACGTAGGCTTAACTTCCTGTATCTCATGTATTTTGATTGATGTGTAAAAATTATGCTTAGCCATTTCCTTTGATTCGACAAAAACGACTAGAAGAAGTTTAAAAGATTGTTAAGCTTTTATAACCGTAAAGTTAAAATAAATAAATTTTAACCAAATATTAATACAGTTTAACTTATTTCAGCGTTTTCACTAAAATGTTGTGAAATTTCAAAATTTTAACTTAGATAATTATTTAAAAAAAACTAATGATTAAAAGATATATTAAATAATATCTAATTTTTAACTTTCAATTAATAAAATAAAATATTAACAAATGATAATTATTGTTACATAAAAGTCAAAAAGAAACGACCGCCATAATTGACGGTCGTTTTAAAGACTTGATCATTCTAAGAAAATTTACCTATTTTTTCTTCAATTGAAGTAAATATGTGCCAGACCATGTAGTAGATGAGTACCCATATGTTACGGTCAAGTTAATTACTTTATCACAAGCCTCAATCGATCCAGTAGCTGACATAAATGGAGAAGGATAATTAGAAGAGTTCGTGTAATTCCAAAAAGTTCCAATTGTCTGTTTCGCAATGGATACTGCATTTGTAGATGTGTTTACTGTCACCGAAATTGCTACAGGGCTAATTGCATGGACGTTTTTAAAACTAAAATGTGTCGCATCAACATTGGTTAATGTTATAACATCGCCAGCTGAATAATCTTCCCATGCGTCTTGAACCACAACAAAATCCCCTACATAATCAGAAATAGCTAATGCACAAGATCTTCTTAGTACCAATTTTATTTTAGTTTTTGCACTATCTAATACATAATTAGCATCACCACCTGAAATAGTTAGCACTAATGTATCAATTCTTCCGGATTGATAAGTGGCGTAGTTGGCAGAAATAACCAAAGAGGAATCCAATACCTTTCCTGCTGGGATTGTAATGTCAGTGGAACTAACATTATACTGTGTCCCTTGTACAGCTCCAGTAGGAGAACTAATAGATACTTTAACTGGCGTTGCACTTCCAGAAGCAGAAGTTAGACCAATTGGTATAATATAATTGCTTGTTGCCGTTGCATTTCCAATCCCAAAAGTCAACACGGATGAGCTTGTGGTAAACTCGGCCATGGTTGGTGCGATGATTGTTTCGTATGGATTATTTTTATTACAACTATATACTAAAAATAGGGTCGATAAAAAACAGATGAAAATAACAGAATAACGTCTCAATGAAAATTTTTTCATATTCAATGATTTAATAATTTTGAATTTGCTAATTAATAGCCGGGGTTTTGTTGGATATTGGGATTTGTATTTAACTCCGCTTGTGGTATTGGCAACACCCATCTATAACTATCAGCCGCCAAACTTTGCCAAGCTGGAGATGCGTCTGCTAAACTCCTTTCAAGTGGCAAAGAGTTTCTTTTTAAATCAAAGTATCTTAAGCCTTCAAAACACAACTCTTTATAACGTTCTTGCATAATTGCAGTAATTAAATCCGCTCTGCTAGAGAAAGTAGCTGATGTGTAACCGCTTATTCTAGCAGCACGAACAGCATTAAGATCACTAGTCGCCGATGTTATATCACCAGAACTAAGTCTAGCATTTGCTTCGGCTCTTAATAAATACATCTCTGCGATTCTGATTACTTTCTCACTGACAATACGCCCTCCAAGAGAAGATGTATAATACTTGTTAACATAATAACCATTGGTTGCCGATCCTCCAATATAGGCAGTTAACCTTATATCTGTTGTTGCAAACGTAGATATCAACTGCGAGGATGGAGCTATATATATTAACCCTCCGGTTGTAGTCCACAATGCACCTATCCCTGTACCTGTATACCTTATTCTAAACAACGTTTCGTTTGTATTGGCATCCGTCCAAATATTTGAAAAGTCTGCTCTTGGAGAAAGTGTTTTTGCCCCGCTAGAAATTACTGTATTAGCGTTGGTAATTGCAGTCTGATAATCACCCATATACATCGCCAACCTTGCTTTGTAAGCACTTACATTAATAATATTGACATTGGTGTCAGAAAAAGCTTGGGAACTTAACAACGTACTAGCACTATCAAGGTCATTTTGTATCTGTGTTACTACTTGGGCAACAGTGCTCCTTGCTGGTTTATTATTCACATTGGCCGCTGAATAATTAGTAACCAACGGAACTCCGTCTGTATTTGAGGCATCGTAACGTTTGGTATATGCTTGTAACAATTCAAATTCAGACATGCCTCTTAATCCAAACATTTGCCCTTTAATAATGTTTCGTCTTGGCTCTTGAGCGGCTGTTGCCGTTACCGTTGGTATATAGTTAAGAATCCTATTTGTCTGATCTATGGTTGAATAATATGAACCCCAGGCAGCGATGACATCTCCTCCTGTTGTATTGTCAGCACTAAATTGCAACCTGTAAGTCAATGCGCCCTGACCTCCATTGCCAGTTCCTAAAGTTGCTTCATCTGAGACTAAAGCATTTACATACAGATTATTGGAATAGGCTGTTCCAAATCTAGCATATGCCTCATAAGCACCCGCTTGGGCATCAGAGATTGTTGTAAATGCATTTGCATCGGAAAATACGTCAGTCGGTTCTAAATCCAAACCTTTACTACAACTTGCCAATGTGGAAATAGCCAAACTAAAAAACATGTATTTTAAAGTCCTTATTTTCATTTCATTATTTTTAAAAAGTGATTCTAACTCCACCTGTTATTGACTTTGGGTTAGGGTACTCTGATAAGTTAATATTTGTTGCGCCAGCTTCAGGGTCTGGACCTCTCCATTTTGTCCACATAAATAAATTCCAGCCTTGTACAAAAACTGATGCCGCTTTTACTACTTTGGTTTTGCTCAAGATATCCTTAGGAATAGCATAAGTTAAAGTAACGTCCTTTAATCTTAAGAAATCAGCACTATGCAATAGATTGGACGCAAAATTGGTAGAATACAATGGACTAGGAGTTGTGGCAACATCACCTGGTTGTTTCCAAAAGTTTAAGGATGACGCTTGATTATACCCTGCAGCTAAGAAACCAGATAGATTTTCTGCAAAATATTGCATATTGTCTGACTTAGTAGCACCCCTCTGCCAACTGAAGTTAACATCCAAACTTAATCCTTTATATGATATAGATGTTCCAAAACCTCCTTTCCATGGAGCCTCCCAGGTTCCAAAAACTTGTTGATCAGAGGAGCTATAGGTTGACGTTATTGTTCCATCTAATTTATAGTATAAAGGTGCGCCAGTTGCCTGATCTACACCAGCCCACTTAACAGTATACTGTCCGCCTAGAGGTTTTCCAACCTCCAATAAACTTGTTCCATAGGCATAAGAAGATTCTCCTCCCAAACTGGTTACTCTATTTCTATTATAGGAAGCATTCCCTGTTAAACTCCAAAGGAAATTATGACTTCTAATAACATCATAATTTAACATTAACTCTATACCCTTATTTACCATCGTTCCAGCATTAACAACAATAGTTGCTCCAGTACCATAACCTGCAGTCGCCGACATAGTTCTGTTTACAAACATGTCTTTTGTCTCCTTATGATAAAAATTGACATTACCGGTTAGTCTATTTTGAAGAAATCCAAAATCGATGCCCAAATTCCACTGATATACCTTCTCCCATGTTAAGTCCGAATTTCCTGCATTATTTGAATAAATGGTTGTGATACCTGCATAAGAGCCATTAGTATATTGTGGCAAGTAGCCAAAGTCTCCATAAGCAAAGTTGCCTGAGGCATTATTACCCGCCCCTCCATAACTTAAACTAACTCTAAGATTGCTTAACACTTTACTATTTGTGAGGAAGGATTCTTCTATTGCATTCCAGATTCCACCAACACTATAGAAACCAACCCAACGTTTATCAGAAGGCAGTTTAGATGATCCATCTTGCCTATAAGATCCTGTGAATGTATACTTTTCTTTATAAGAGTAAGTTCCATACAACATTCCGGACATTAGGCTATTTCTCGACTTCCCCCCACCCAAGGAAGGATACAATTGATTACTGGCTGTTGCAGTGGTAATGGCTGCTGGAGTATTTGGAGTTCTTGGATCGATACCATAGCCGGTCATACTAAAGCTTTTATTTAGCTCTACCAAATACTCTCCCATCAATGTTAAATTAAGCGAATGGTCTTTGTTAAAGGTGTTGTTATAGTTTAAACTTGGGCGAATATCACCACCAAAATACCTTGTTAAACCTTCCGTCTGAAAGCCAGCGTTTGTTGTTAGAGTAGTGGAAGAAACTCTTGAATAGGCCAATTTACTACCATAATTAGTAGATTGGGTTTCTCTAAAACTAAATCCTGAAAATAGATTTAGTGAGAAATGTTCTGGTAATTTATAGCCAATAGTTGTTCCAATATTAGCATTTATTTGGTTATTATAATTTCTATCCAGATTTGTTAGATCTAACATATTATTGGCAACATACTTTGTGCCTGTCCCAGTATTGTAAGAACCATCTGCCTTTCTAACTGTTTGATAAGATGGGGCAATTACCCATGCTAGAAACGGATTACCTGTACTATTGGTCGTTGTAGATTGTTGAAAATCTCTTTTGATGAAGGCCAAATTCGAGGAAACAGAGACAGAGAGCTTATCATCTTTATAATCGAAGTTATTCCTGAATGCAATCCTCTTCATATCAGTTCTTAGTGTAGTTCCTTGTTCATCATATAAGTCTACTGCACTATAAATTCTTGTACGTTCTCCTCCTCCAGAAATTGATAATGTATGTTGACCAAATGTACCGTTCCGGAAAATCTCATCCATCCAATTGGTATTAATTTGTCTCAAAGAATCCATGAACTGATCTGCTGCTAGTTGACCTGCGCTCGTTAAGGCTTGATATCTCGGGTTCAATTTAGAATAATACCACCCCGGAATACTAGTCGTTCCTTGATAACTTCCAGTAGAGCCATTCACTATTCTCCCATAATCTTCCTGAGCCTGTAACAATTCTGCTGTACTCATAGCACTATAAGCAAAATCAGGTCTGGACTTTACTCCTATATTTGCATTATAGGTTACCTGTGCTTTACCAGCTTGGCCTCTTTTAGTCGTTGCTACAATTACGCCAGCAGCTCCCCTAGAACCATACATCGCAGACGCAGAGGCATCTCTTAAGACGTCTAATGTGGCAAAATCATTGGGATTGTATGCCTGAAAAACTCCAGCCTCTACAGGAACCCCATCAATGATGTATAGTGGATTATTACCTCCTGCTATAGAACTCTGTCCTCTGATTATAATCGTAGTAGAATTGCCAGGTTGGCCACTTGATGTCAGTGCTAGTAAACCAGGAATCTTGCCTTGCAGTAGTTGATCAAAAGAACCAACTGGTCTATCTTGCAAATCTCTAGATTTTAATGTAGTAACTGCTCCAGCAAAGTCTTTTCTCTTAACAGTAGATAAACCTGTAACAATAACTTCATCTAAATTATCAGAACCCGAACCTTCTAATACTATACTGTAATATGAAATGTCTTGAGAAACAGTAATAGTTTTTGGTTTGTATCCAACTCTTTCTACAACTATACGACTTCCGTTATTGGCTTCAATCGTAAAAGCTCCGGATGTGTCTGTGAAAACAACAGAACCTTTGGCTCCCTCTACTTTAATAGTCGCAGCATCTATGGCTTTGGAATCTGTAGTTTTAACGTCCCCTTTAATTGTAATCTTCTGAGCGTAGGTTTTGCCCAATGATACAATCAAAACAAATAGGCTTAGGAGTAGCCTTGTCAATCTTCTTGAACTCATGTGTTTTGTTTAATTAAATGAAAAAATTAACGAAGAAAGTATGAAGAAAACACTTCTTCGTGAGATTTTCTAATGTGTAACAGATTCGAAGATATAATTATTTATTAATATTCTATTAACAAATAATTAATTTTTTAATGTTTTTTATTCGAATAGATCAACACTTATAATTTCTTTAAAAAATATTTTTTGTTGTTGTGATTTTTTTAAAAAAATCACAGAAAAAATAGAAAATTTAATATATAAGGCAAATAAACGAAATAATTTTAGTGCAAAATTTCAAATAAATGAATAATCATGACAAAAAATATATATTTGAAAAAAGCCAATATTTAATTATTTACTCATTAACATTTTTCAAAGGAAGCTCTTTTTATTTACTCTACAAAATAAATAGACTAATAATGTTTATTTTATTTTAACATTCTTGTTAAGAAGAATATAACTTTAAAAATGGCTAATTAATCTGGTAGTTAAATCCAATACTTCCATACCATTGGCTGTTTCTCTGTTCTTTGGCTTCTTTACCCGTATGGGTGATACCTAGATTTAGGGAAATTCTATTGTTAGTATATTGCCAGCCAAATTTGGGGATAAAAAGAAGTCTATTCAGGCTTCCTGCATTAATATCATCTGAAGATATTCCACCTTGTATAGTGGCATTGTATACATTGTAGGTGAGATTGGGACGGAAATAAAAGAAACTTTCAAAATTGTTTTCCGTGTTATTTAAGGTTGCATTCCAGATAGAAGACTTGGCGTTAGTGTTTTTCTTTCCAATAGTTAGCAACGCTGCGACTTTGATATTGGTAAAAGTCAAGCCCAAATCAGAAGATACAATGGGATAGATATTGACAATAGGTTGCTCTGCAAATATCTGAGGACTATAAGTGATGCCACCATCAACAGAAAGAGCATTCCTCAATTGGAATTGCCACTCTTGCGGTTTGTACATTCCTAAAGTACTATGAATAAATTCTTGCATTTGTCTTCCCAACGCATTGGGTCCGATTGTGCCTAATCCAATATTCCATCTTAAAACATTATCATGGTAAAATCTAGTTTGTTCAAACTTTCCAAAAAGATAAGCCGTCACCGGTCTATCTATTTTCCATTCTTCCTTGTAGCTACCATTTCTGGCATTATACATCAATTGTCCAAACTCTATGGAATTTATAGTGCTACTTCCTGTGTCTTTTTTAGTCCATGCATAAGAAAATGTCAAGCCGTTAGTGTAATAACCATCCTTCCCCATTAACATATAGCTATCGTTTTCGGTTAGTAGTCCTATAGATTTATTGTGTATTTTTTGAGCCTGAGAGTAACTCAATAATAAAGAGAAGGCCAAAGAAAAAATTACTCTACGCATTGCCCCGCAATTTTTGGATGAAGGCGCTAACCAAATTCGTTTCATATCCTTTTTGGGCCATGTACCGCAGCGTTTTCACTTGACGCACAATATACTGTTCTCCTTTTAGTGATATCCATTTAGCTTCTGTCAATTTTTCCAATATTGCTTGGTAAGCCTCGTCTTCGATTTCTTTCATTGCTATTCTAATATTGTATGGACTAATCCTTTTCATTTTTAATTCCGATTCTATCTTAATCCTTCCCCAATGCTTCATTCTAAACTTACCGCCAACAAACATTCTTGCGAAACGTTCTTCGTTCAAATAATTCTCTTCAATCAACCTCGAAAGAAGCTCATCAACATCTGATGATCGCAGTCCAAACTTGTATAGTTTGTCTTTTACTTCCTGATGGCTTCTTTCCTGATAAGCACAGTAATATTTGATTTTATCCCATGCCTGAGATGGGGTAAGCCTATTGTTAAGCATATAAAAAGCAAATTTTAGGATATTTATTAACATAAATAATATTAATCTCCTAAAACCAAGCGTTTTTTTGTAAAATTGCACAATTATAAACAAGCCAATAGTATGAAATTTATTGTATCATCCTCTGCCCTGCTTAAACACTTGCAACAAGTACAAGGTGTTATCAGCACCAATACTGTGCTTCCTATATTGGAGGATTTTCTTTTTGAGATCAACAATAAGAAATTGAGCATTATTGCAACCGACTTGGAAACTACGATGCACATCGAACTTGATATTGAAAGTTCTGAAGATGGCAAAATATGTATCCCAGCCAAAATATTGATCGATGCGTTGAAAAACCTACCTGATCAACCTCTTACTATTGCGTTTGACAGTAATTATGGTATCGAAATAACAAGCGACAACGGTAAATATAAAATCAAGGGCGAAAATCCAGATAATTTTCCGAAAGAACCCGAAGCAGACGATACGACCTCTTTCAAAATGGCTAGCTCTTCCTTGGTAACGGCTATCAACAAAACTATTTTCGCTGTAAGTACGGATGACCTGCGACCTGCAATGACGGGTGTATTTTTCGAACTTTCGGATAATGCTATTCAATTTATAGCAACAGACGCACACCGTCTGGTAAGATACAAAAGAACAGATGTGCAACCAGGAACAACATCTTCCTTTATTGTTCCTCGTAAGCCGTTGAACATATTGAAAAATGTTATGCCTGACAATGATGATGTATTGGACATAACATTTAACAACAACCATCTCTTTGTAAAAAATGGATCTAAACAGTTGATTTGTAGATTGATTGATGCAAGATTCCCAGATTACAAAGTTGTAATCCCAACAGACAATCCTTATACTTTGACTGTTGCTAAATCCAGCTTCCAAAGTGCTCTACGCCGTGTAAGCGTATTTAGTAATAAAAGCACCAATCAAGTTGCTTTAAGTATTTCTGGAAGCGAATTGCAATTGATGGCACAAGATGTGGATTTCAGTTTTGAAGGTAACGAACGAATGACTTGTCAATATAACGGACAAGATCTTAAAATTGCTTTCAATGCAAAATTTTTAATAGAAATGTTGAATGCCGCAGATACCGAAGATGTAAATCTAGAACTTTCAACACCTACCAAAGCTGGTATTTTAAAACCAACGGAACAACCAGAAGGCGAAGATGTTCTGATGTTGGTAATGCCTCTGATGCTGAACAATTAATATTAGACAACTAATAGATAAAAAATCCTCGTATATTTTACGAGGATTTTTTGTTGAATAGATTATTGTTGTTGTTGCATGTAAAACTGTTTTGGTACTATAATCGGCGTCTGCACTTTCTGCTGATGCATTTCCACATCGTTGTTTTCTTCGATGATATGCCCATCCTCAAAGCCAACACTAACATATACATTCATACTCTGATTGGCAATACCTTTAAAAGATCCTTTCACTGGTGAACAATCATTGAAATTTCTACCAACTGCCAGTTTCACATGTGTATCCGTTACCCACATATTGTTCGTAGGATCAATTCCGTACCAACCATAATCGTCAAGCCAAGCTTCTACCCAAGCATGAGTTGCACCTTGTCCACGCATACCATTTCTGTTTGGGCAAATATAACCACTCACATAACGGCTCGTTATTCCAAGAGTGCGCAACATATGCAAAAGTAGATGTGCAAAATCCTGACATACACCTTGCTTTTTTTCTAAAATTTCATCCACTGTTGTTTCTATAGTTGTAACTCCTTTTTTATATTCAAAATTGGCATTGATATATTGACTACACCATTCTGTCAATTCTCTTTTATCTCCATTTTTTGGAGACATAGACAGTATATCGTCTATGATATCATTAGACTGTATGATATATGGCTTACTATAGTCTAAACGTATAATTTCGGATAGCGGTTTCATTATCTGCATCGGCTTTTCCATAGTTTGAACTATTATCTTGCTATCAATTGTCATAGTTGTGTGAGGTTCCGTTATACTGAAAACTCCCACTCTATTACCCCAATAGTCCAGGAAAAAATGAATACTAGGATCCGAAGTTATAGTTACATCCTGATGTATGACGTTCTGGTCACCGCCATGAAAAGGATATATTTTGATCTGGTTGATACTATCTATTACCGGAGCATCATATATATATTGTGTGACGTGTGTTATATTATAAATAGGCATTTATAGTTTCGATTTACATTAATAATAAGAGAAGAAACTCTGACCGATTAACTGGCTTAATTCATACAGTTCGGATTTAGTTTCTTTCATAAAGTTTAAGACACCTTTTTCTTTGATGGAGTCAATATCGGCATAGCGTATTTTAGAAACTAGTAATCCTGTTTTCCTAATAATCAATTTATTGTTAGGATTTTCACTATCTCTCAAAATGTTGGTGATATACGTATGTACCTTCTCTAGAGAGTAGGTAAGACTTCTAGGAAAATTACCATTCAAAAATATCATGTCAATAATATTTTCCATATGGTTGCCTCCCCGATACGTTTTTAAATAAAGTTCATAACCACTAAGGTTGAGAAGCAAGTTTTTCCAAAAAAGTATATTGGATAATTCATCATTTTCCTCTTTCATGAACGCCCTAAACTGCAATTCTGTAAAATTTAGAGTCTGTATGGATCTCTCAATGAATCTACCCAGATTCATAAAATTCCAACCTTCTCCCCTCGACATGGTATTTTCAAATACACCATAGTATATCCTGCACTCATCGGTTTGTTTGATCAGTAAAGCCATCTGCTCACCTTTTGTAATGGCATACTCTATATCGATGGCATTAACCGAATGGTATATCTCATTGACTGCTTCCCAGACCTCTCTTGTCAACAAATCTTGGGTTCCTCTTGCATTTTCACGTGATTTTGTAACTAATTCTTTCAAAGAATTACTTTCGTCATTGATCAACAAATGTCTTAAAATACTATTAGGGTCAGAGGCAAGCTCTACCACTTTCTCTTCAGGCAAATAGCAAAAAATCTTTACGACAGAACACCAATCAAAAGCCTGGCTGTCACTAATATCATAACTCACATAAAAACCATTGGAAAGCACACGCAATATTACATCTACCCGCTCCATATAACGACTCATCCAATACAAACTATCAGCGGTTCTTGCTAACATATTATTTCAAAATTTTATAGTTCATTTTAATCTACATTCAAAACCCAAGTGTCCTTGCTTCCTCCACCTTGAGAAGAATTTACCACTTTACTTCCCTCTTTTAGCGCCACCCTAGTTAATCCTCCTGGAACAATATCAATACCATTGGGGCCACACAAAGCATACGGGCGCAAATCCACATGGCGAGCCTGTAATTTTTCGTCTATAAAACAAGGGGCCGTACTTAAGGAAATAATAGGTTGTGCTATAAAATTTCTTGGATCTTCATTGATAGCTTGTATGGTTTCCTCTATTTCTTTTTCTGAAGCCTTATCTCCCATCACCAATCCATAACCACCGCTCTCATTTGTTTTCTTGACAACCATTTTATGGAAATTGGCAATGACATAAGCCTTCTCATCTTCGTTTTCCATACTATAAGTCGGAACATTTTTTAAAATGGGTTCTTCATTAAGATAGTATCTTATCATCTGCGGTACGTAAGTGTAAACTGCTTTGTCATCCGCAACACCATTGCCAACTGCATTTGCAATGTTGACATTTCCCTTCCTTACAACGCTCATCAATCCGGCAACTCCCAACGAACTATCTGGTCTAAATGATAAAGGATCCAGGAAATCGTCATCAACTCTACGGTAGATAACATCCACTTGTTGTAACCCACTCGTAGATTTCATATAGACATGTTGGTCTTGAACCACTAGGTCACGACCTTCCACCAATTCTATACCCATATATTTTGCGAGGAAACTATGCTCATAATAAGCACTATTGTATATTCCTGGTGTCAATAGGACAACTGTTGGGTTGCTTTTGTTACGTGGAGCAACAGATGTCAATACTTTATGCAAAAGGTTTGGATAATTAGAAATGCTTCTCACTTTGTTTTCGGAAAGTAAGTTGGAAAATATTCGCTTTGTAATTTCTCTGTTTTCCAACATATAACTTACCCCGCTTGGCGTCCTAAGATTATCTTCCAATACATAAAATTCCCCATTGGCATCCCGTATTAGGTCGACACCAGCTATATGCACGTATATGTCATGCGGAATTTGTATTCCAAAAACGTCTCTGTTGTAATGAGGGCAACTTGCAATCAAGTGTGCAGGTACAACGCCATCATTGATAATCTGTTGCTTACTATAAATATCTTTTAAGAAAAGGTTTAAAGCCCTCAAGCGTTGCTTAATTCCAGATTCTATAGTAGACCATTCGGATGACGTTATGATTCTAGGGATGATATCAAATGGAAAAATCCGCTCAATACCCTCCTTCTCACTATAAACCGTAAAAGTAATACCTCGGTTCATAAAGAGATCCGCCGCCATTTTTTCCTTTTCCTTAAAAGAGTGTGTATCGAAAAGCTTGATATAATCTTCCACCTTTTCGTACGGCACCCTTACTGTCCCATCTTCTAGTCGCATTTCATCATATGTAGATGAATTTGTAATATATTGATTACTCCAATGATCCATAGGTAAGTTTTTGTTTACCTATGAAAGATATTCAAAAAAAACTACTTTCCTCTTAAAAGTGTTAAAAATATATAAAATGTATAATATATATTTAATTTTAATATAAAAATATTTCTAAATGTATTTCGTCATATGGATTAACTACATAGGTCCTCAATCGATAGCCTTCATCTGTAATGTTCCTACCATTCTTGATATTGAATTTATAAGCGTGAAGCGGGCAGACTACAACACATTTGTTGATGAGAACACCACCATCTGAAAACGATACTCCTGCATGTGGACATTTGTCCGTGTAGGCGTAATACATTCCCTCTATTCTTGAAATGCAGACTTTCTTCTCTGCTATTTCAACAAGGTAAATATTGCTTTCTGGCCACTGTTTCGGAATGGGAATGAGATGTTTGCCTTGCATTTTTTAGAAATACATTGTCTTGTAAGGATAACGTTTTTTATATAGATCCCTTACTCTTTCTAATATCTTAGTTCTCAAGGCTTCTATGTTTTCTCTTTCTGTAGCGGAAATGAAAATACTATTGCCTTCTGTTATATTGTCCCATTTATGAAATAGCTCACCTTCCAATTGTTTCTTAACATCATCAGTCAACCATTCGTCAAAATTTTTGGAAGCATAAAGATCCATTTTGTTGAAAACCATAATAGTCGGTTTGTCAAAAGCCTTCAGCTCTTGTAAAGTCTTGTTGACAACAGCTATCTGTTCTTCATGTTGAGGATGCGAAATATCTACGACATGCATTAATATATCAGCTTCTCGGACTTCATCCAATGTACTCTTGAAACTTTCGACAAGATGATGTGGTAATTTTCGAATAAATCCAACGGTATCACTCAAAAGGAAAGGCGTATTCTCGTAAACTATTTTCCGCGTGGTGGTGTCTAGAGTCGCAAATAGTTTGTTTTCAGAAAAAACTTCACTTTTACTCAAAAGGTTCATTAAGGTACTCTTTCCCACATTGGTATAACCAACCAACGAAACACGGATAAGTTCACCACGTTCTTTTCTTTGTGTAAATGCTTGTTTGTCTATTTCTTTTAGTTTGCCTCTGAGAAAGGCAATTTTATCTTTTACAAGACGGCGGTCAGTTTCTATTTCTGTTTCACCTGGACCACGCGAACCAATACCTCCACCTTGACGTTCTAAGTGCGTCCACATACCTTTTAACCTCGGAAGTAAGTATTGATATTGAGCAAGTTCAACCTGAACCCGAGCTTGCGAGGTTCTTGCTCTTCTTGCAAAAATGTCCAATATAAGATTACTACGGTCAATGACCTTTGTTTCTATTTCTTTTTGGATATTGTTGATCTGTGCACCAGTTAGTTCATCGTCAAATATAACCAGATCAGCACTTTTGGACTTTACATATTCTTTGATCTCCTGCAATTTGCCACTACCTACGAATGTCCGGCTATCCGGATGCTCCATTCTCTGATAAAAGCGTTTGATGCTATGAGCACCCGCAGTTTCCGCTAGAAAAGCCAATTCATCCAGATATTCATTGATTTCTTCTTCGGATTGACCTTGTTGCATCAATCCTACTAAAACGGCTCTTTCTTCTTCTTTAACCTTTTGGTTTTTATCTATAATCAAGTAACTAAAAATTTATAGCTACAAAGATAAACACAAAAGAATAAATCAGATTTATAATCCGCTGATAGCAAATCCAATAGCATAAGGACGCATAGATGGTCCTGCACCAGATTTCAACATGCTCAAGATGGAATAGTTGCCGAATACGGAAAATGCACCATAACCGACTCTCATTGTTCCTGTCAACATAGTAGAGTTGAAAAATCTTTTGTCGCTTTCTTTAACTATGTATCCACCACCATATAATGATGATGTACCATTAAGTTGATTTTTTCCCTTGGTGTAGGATTTAAGTAACAAACCTGCTTTAACTCCCAGAGCTATTTTTAATCCCTTTTGAGGTTGCTCCATATTTTTAGCATAGCGAAACTCCAATGGAATTTCCAGATAATTCAACACTAATTTGAATTTGCTGAAACGTTGCCCGTCAAAAGGCAATGTTGTGGTTTGAGATTTAATATCCAGATAGCGGTCGTTGTAGAAAAGATTGGTTCCCATAAAACCCAAACCATATCCTACACTTAAATGCGGATTAGTTAGAGGTTTGTCAAACATGAAAGCTACATTAATCTGTCTTGAAAATCCTTTGGTAGAAGATGAATCACCTCCACCACTCACACCTGCAACTCCAAATCCAATAATGAAGTGGTCATGTGGTCTTTTGCTTAGATCAACATTACTGTATTTGTTTATATGGTGCTTTTTTGGTTGAGATTCAAGTCTTTCTTGCCTTTCTGCTTTAGCTGCATTTATAGCATCTTGTATTTTTTGCGCAGAGTCACGAGTCTCAATCTGTGCGTTGACTATGTTGAAAGAAGCTAGAAAGCCAACAACTAAAACAAATATGTATTTCTTCATTACGGGATTATTCAATGATTTTGCCACAATATCGATATTAATTCTTTAGAAACACATTCCCAAAGTAAATATTTTAAAAGTGACAAATGTACTTTAAAACCTTATGAAAAATATAAAGAAGAATTTTAATTTTGTTAAACTATAAATTTAGTTTAAATTTAAGTAGTAACCCTGTTTTTCTATTTCTTTCCATACACTATCTAAAAGCAAATAACGTACTGATTTTCCATTCTTAATATTCGTCCTAATAAATGAGGCTGATATTTCCAAAGAAGGTGTATTATCTAATAAAATTGTTTTTTCACTTTTCATATTAACTTCAAATCCTGGTCTTGGATAAACGATAAAATGATACTTTTCCAAAAGTAAAGAGGCATTTTTCCATTTATCAATATTGCAATAACTGTCCGAACCCATTATGATTGAAAATTGGTGTGATGTATATTTTTCGCTTAGATAAGCAAGTGTATCGACAGTGTAGGAAGGTTTTGGTAATTTGAATTCAATATCGCATGTTTCCATAAAATGATTTCCTTCAATAGCCAATTCAACCAAACTCAACCGATCATACTCATTCAAAAGTGTTTTGGATGGTTTAAACGGGTTTTGCGGGGAAACGACAAACCAAAGTCTGTCTATATCTGTATTATCCAATACATGTTGAGCAATTATCAAATGTCCAATATGAATTGGATTAAAAGAGCCAAAATACAGACCAATTTTCATTTATGGTATTTTACACATTTCTGTTTAAAAAATATTGTTACTAAAATTATCAGAAAAATTCCATCCACATATTTTTACTTTTAACAGTTCAATCTATATTGAACTTCCCTTTATAATGATACTAAGCAGATGCAGCTACTATCACTAATCCAGCAAGCAATGGCCTTTTTCATATATTTTTTTTTATTTGGTTGCTTTATTTATTTAGTAACTCTCCACTTTCCACCACTTCTACCAATATATGTTCCGCTTCAGATATACGGAGACTTAAATGATAACCCACAACAATTATTGATATAGGATCACCTAAAGGCGCCACCTGTTCAACTTTTATAACTTCACCAGGAATACAACCCATCTCCATTAGTTTTATAAATATTTCGTCATTTATAAATTCTTTGATAATGGCCTTATCTCCCTGCTTTAATTCTGATAATTTTTTCATTTCTGTACAACTAAGAGATGCTAAGTTAAGCGCGTTTTAGTTTGAAATAGTATTAATTTAAAATATTTCCGAATTTTGACATTTAAATAAACAATAGCAGTGAAAAAAGTTTCCTTCCATTACGCGGACAAAAAATTAAACTTAAGCAACAAAACAGAAGTAAAAGAATCTGTAGAAGAAATCTTTCAATCTGAAAAAATAAAACTTAACCATATTGATTATATATTTTGCTCCGATGAATACCTTTTGGAAATAAATAGACAATATCTACAACATGATTTTTACACAGACATCATAACATTTGACTTGAGCGAAAACAAAAACGAAACTATCGGTGAAGTATATGTAAGCCTTGATAGAATAAAAGACAATGCATTAAAATTACAGCAACCATTAAAAAATGAAACTTTGCGTGTTATTTTTCATGGAGCTTTGCATTTATGCGGTTATAAGGACAAAACAGACAAAGACAGCAAATTAATGAGAAGTAAAGAAGATTTTTACATTAATAAGTATTTAAAAAATAATAAACAATAATCCATGTTCCACGAATCACTGTGTCAGTGTAACACAGTGATTCGTGGAACATATTTTTATACTAATGAAAGATAGTTATAGCGAATTCGTATTTAAAGAAAAGCGCAAATGGCAGATTGCGCTACGTAGATATATATTACAGGGATATGGAAGCTACATATATGCACCATATTTTGGTATAGATGCTGCAAATTTTAGAAAATGGATCTCGTTACAATTGAATGAAGAAGTGGATTGGGATAATTTTTCTTCAAAATGGCAATTTGATCACATCATACCCATTGCTTATTTCGATTTAAGAAAAGAAGAAGACCTTAAGCTCTGTTGGAATTTCACTAATATAAGAGTTGAAAAAGGAGATTTAAAAAAAAAAAAGGGCAATAGAGTAGATGTTTTAACAGCTAAAACATACTTTACTGACCTTTATACTAAAACCAATAATTCCATTTGTAAAAAAATGATCGATAAAATAAATGAATTAGAGGCTTCATTGTTACAAAGTTCATCTCCAATAGAAGAATTCTTAATAAACAATAAAGAATACCTCGATTCAATAAAAGAATTCTCCTCTGAAGAATTTAATGAACTTAATAAAGGAAAATCTTACAAGGATATTTTAATAGAACAAGAATTATTTAAAAAATTCGGATAAATAGCAATATATCTATACTTAATTTACCTTTGCAATATGTTTCAGGAATATGATATAATAGTTGCTGGTGCTGGCCATGCAGGTTGTGAAGCAGCAGCGGCAGCAGCCAATCTAGGTAATAAGGTTCTATTGATTACAATGAACCTCCAAGTTATTGCTCAAATGAGCTGTAATCCAGCAATGGGTGGCATTGCAAAAGGCCAGATAGTGAGGGAAATAGACGCTTTGGGTGGATATAGTGGTATTGTTACGGATAAAAGCTTGATCCAATTTCGCATGTTGAACCGTAGCAAAGGTCCAGCTATGTGGAGTCCAAGAGCACAAAGTGATAGAAATCTTTTTGCTACAACATGGCGTGAAATGTTGGAACAAACACCCAATGTGGATTTTTACCAAGATATGGTAACTGGAATATTGATCGAAAATAATCAAGCTTGCGGTGTTACCACTCAAATGGGACATAAAATAAAATCAAAAGCAGTTATACTTACCAGTGGAACTTTCCTAAATGGAGTTATCCATATTGGGGAGAAACAGTTTGGTGGTGGTCGTATTGCCGAAAGAGGAGCAACAGGTATAACAGAACAGTTGGTTTCAATAGGTTTTGAAAGTGACAGATTGAAAACTGGAACACCTCCACGCGTAGATGCACGTAGTTTGGATTATACAAAAATGACCGAACAACCAGGTGATGATTCTATTTCGGGTTTCTCGTTCATGGATGTAAAGAAAATTAAGCCAGAACAACAGAAAAGTTGCCATATAAGCTATACAAATACCAATGTTCACGAAATATTGAAAACAGGTTTTGATAAAAGTCCTATGTACACGGGTAGAATTGAAGGCGTTGGACCTCGTTATTGCCCCAGTATTGAAGATAAAATAAATCGTTTTGCCGATAAAGACAAGCATCAAATTTTCGTTGAACCGGAAGGTTTCAATACGGTAGAGATTTATGTGAATGGTTTTTCTACTTCTTTACCAGAAGAAGTACAATACGAAGCGTTGAAACAAATTCCCGGATTTGAAAAAGTAAAAATATTCCGTCCCGGTTATGCCATAGAATATGATTACTTCCCTCCTACTCAATTGAAACTTTCTCTTGAAACAAAGATTGTTTCCAATCTTTTCTTTGCAGGACAGATCAACGGAACAACAGGTTATGAAGAAGCAGCCTGCCAAGGATTGATGGCGGGTATCAATGCAGATAGGAAAATAAAAGAACAGGAAGCATTTACACTCAAAAGAAATGAAGCTTATATCGGTGTATTGATAGATGACCTTGTCAACAAAGGAACGAAAGAACCGTATCGTATGTTTACAAGTCGTGCGGAATACAGAACATTATTGAGACAAGATAATGCAGATATTCGTTTAACTCCTTTGAGTTATACTTTGGGTTTGGCTTCTGAAGACAGGATGAAAAAAGTCGAAAAGAAAAAGGAAGCCGTAGACATTATCATCAACTCTCTGAAAAGTACTAGCATTCTTCCTGAAGAAATCAATTCCTATTTGGAAGAAGTTAATTCAGCCATATTAACTGAAAAACAAAAAGCAGCTAAAATATTGTTACGTCCTGATGTCACATTGAAACCAATGATTGCGTCTGTTGCAACATTGCAAGAGGAAACAGCCAATTATTTGGAAGATGAAATAGAACAAGCAGAAATTCAGATCAAGTACGAAAGATATATTGAGAAAGAAGAAGAGCTTGTAGAGCGAATGAGCCAAATGGAAAACCTACGTATTCCTGAAAATTTTGAGTACAGTAAGATTTCCGCTTTACGTAAGGAATCTATGCTCAAACTTGAACAAATACGTCCTCAGACATTAGGTCAGGCAAGTCGCATAAGTGGTGTTAATCCAAGTGACATTCAAATATTGATGGTCTATATGGGAAGATAACTAAAAATATAGTTATAAAACAATTTTAAATATTCTTTATTACAATTTCCCGATTAACGCTCGTAATATTACAGTTTGAAACTCTGAGCGTTATACATAATGAAAAAGGTATCATACATTTTATTTTTATTGACTTCCATCCTATTTTGTTCAGAAACAGCTTTTGCGCAAAATAGGATTGAAGGTAATGTGTATGACGAGACACATTATGTACCCATTCCCAATGTAGAGGTAATGACATCCTCAGGATATCACACAAAAACAGATTCTGTTGGTAACTACAATATCCAAGTGCAGGGAAAAAAAGATTCTGTTTGGTTTAGCTATAAAGGAAAAAATACCTTGAAATATCCTATTGATACTGTAAAATACACCTATCAATTCAATATTGGCTTAAGTGTCAAGTCTCCTTTGAAAGATGATAAACATTGGCTGACGCCAGTTACTGTTTACAACAAATCTTATAGACAATATTCTATAGAAAACAGGTTGGCATACGATAAGATATTTAATCCTGACAAAGGAGGTTTTCGTTTAGGCACAGCACCACAGGGAACTTTTGGTGTTGGTGTAGATTTGGATGCATTGATCAATTCTTTTCGTTTTGCTTATAACAAACGTCAAGATATGTACAGAAGAGACATCTTAGAAGAAGAACGTTACAAATATGTTAGCTATCGTTTCAACAGAAAACTAGTATCTGAATTAACTCAACTGGATAGTTCTGACCTAAACGTTTTCATGAAAGAGTATAGGCCCGAATATTTTCCTCTAACAATGATGAATGATGCGGATTTGGGTAAATATATTGAGGAATCAAAAAATGCCTTTATATCTAGGAAAAACAGAGTATTCAACGATCCATTTTCGCAGATGTTTAAGAATAAATCATCCTCTAACTAATAAATAGACAAAGCGCTCCATTTTTGGAGCGCTTTGTTTATTTATTGATTTCTAATTATCTACCCTCCTATCAAACCAGCTTGTCTACTGATTTCCAACATTCTTTCTATTGGCTTTTTAGCAGCGATTCTCAAGCTTTCATCCATCAATAACTCTGGTTGCTCGTATTTCATGCAGAGATACAATTTTTCCAATGTATTGAGCTTCATGTGTGGACAATCATTGCAAGCACATCCATTGTCTGGAGGTGCTGGAATAAAAGTTTTGTCGGGACTATCTTTCATCATCTGATGCAAAATGCCCGTTTCCGTAACGACGATAAATGTTTGGCAATCATCTTTTTGTGCATATTTCAATATCTGCGTTGTGCTCCCGATGAAATCGGCAACTTTCAATACTGCTTCTTCGCATTCTGGGTGTGCCAATACTTTTGCCTCTGGATGACGTGTTTTAAGGCGCAAAATCTTCTCCAAACTAAAAATCTCATGAACCATACAGGATCCATTCCAAAGGACCATATTGCGTCCTGTAACTTTATTTATATAGGCACCAAGATTTTTGTCAGGAGCAAATATGATAGGTTGGTCTTCTGGAATACTGTCTATGATCGCTTTAGCATTACTACTGGTACAGATAATGTCACTTAAAGCTTTGATCTCTGCAGTACAATTGATGTAGGAAACAACAATGTGTCCTGGATGTTGATCTTTAAATCTTTTGAAAGCATCAGCTGGAGCACTGTCCGCCAGCGAACAACCAGCATTGAGATCAGGGAGAACAACCTTTTTTGTCGGATTAAGTATTTTGGCCGTTTCTGCCATAAAGTGAACACCTGCAAATACAATCATGTCAGCTTCCGTTTTGGCAGCATTTTGTGCAAGACCCAGACTATCTCCAATATAGTCCGCAATATCCTGGATATCTCCATCCTGGTAAAAATGCGCCAATATAACCGCATTCTTCTCTTTCTTCAATTTGTTGATTTCTTCAAACAAATCCAACGTCGGATCTATCTCCACATCCAGAAAGCCTTTCTTTTCAATTTTTTCCAAATCAATATCGATGTTCATATCTTCCGTATTAATTTATATTAATTAGTTATTTATTTAATCTTCTATTACTATTACGCCTGTGGATATCGGGATAACTAGTTTATGCACAAGTTTTGTATTTAATAACTTCGTATTTATACACAAATATCCACATTTTATTCCCAATAAAAATGACGTTTGTTTTACATTTAAAATTACGATGTTATCCACAAACAAGCAATTCACAGTCCACATTTGAAGTGTTACCTCAATATTAACAAAAATTGACTGTGCATTAACAGCAAGTAAAAAGTTAAAAAAATTAACCATTTTCATATTCTGTCAAAAAAGCCTGTTTTTATGCCCCACGTTTTCACAAAAAAATTTGAAAAAAGTGGCTTTATACACTGTGTTAAGCAATTATTAACAGAATGATGTTGATAAGTTAAAAAGATAAATATTTTATTATATTTGGAATAAATGAAAAAGTGCCTAATAGTTATAATGGCTTTATTTTTATCTGCTGTGTTAAAAATAAAAAAGAAAACAATTATGTTTTTCAACTACAGCCTTTTAATGATTTAGAAAAGTCCGATATTCAATATGTGGTAGATACACTCAAAAAGAAAATGAGTAAAATAGTCTTGGCAAATGGCATAGTACTTCCAAATTATGCTTACGTGGAAGAAAGAAAAAGATACAAGGCTGATTCCATAATCCACTTT
>QFOI01000811.1 GCA_003241175.1 Pseudopedobacter saltans | reverse complement strand
CTATATCGAAACCAAACAGGATCACCACCCGGACAATATCATCCGACTATACGGCGAAAACATGTTTGTATTCAAAGAGGATTGTTTGATCACGGTCTATCAGTTACCAAGAGATTTGAAGAACTATTATTTAAAAATAAAAAAAGCAGGATAAAATGACTAAACAAACATTACAGGATGCATTGATTGATATAAAGTTATCATGGCACATAGCAAAAGACCGTCACCCAAGAAAATTTTCCAGTCCACATGAGGGTTACGCAGTTCTTTTGGAAGAAGTGGACGAATTGTGGGACGAAGTCAAAAAGAAAACTTTTGACAAGGAAGCTGCTCGAAAAGAAGCTGTGCAAATCGGCGCAATTGTAATCCGATTTATAACTGAATTATGCTAAAAATGAAAATTTTAAACCATGCTTCATTTTTCACAGGCATTGGAGTGTTTGATTTGGCGGCACAGGAAGCGGGATTCAATAATAACCATGCTTCATTTTTCACAGGCATTGGAGTGTTTGATTTGGCGGCACAGGAAGCGGGATTCAATAATGTTTTCCAAGTTGAAATTGATAGTTGGTGTCAATCCATTCTAAAGCAAAATTTTCCACACACAAAAAAGTACATAGATATACATGATTTCAACGGCACACAATACAGACGCAGGATTGACATTGTTTCAGGAGGATTTCCATGTCAGGATATTTCCGTTTCCGGAAAAGGCGAAGGTATTACAGGGAAAAAATCATCTTTATGGAAGCAATACCATAGATGTATATCAGAGATATTACCTGGATATGTCCTTATTGAAAATTCACCACAACTTAAAAACAGAGGACTCGAAACAATTTTATATGACCTTTCCGAAATCGGGTATGATGCAGAATGGAATTGTTTCTTCGCTTCCGAATTTGGGAAATACCATCATCGAGAAAGAATGTATATTCTTGCCTACCCCAATGTACAAAGATGGCGAGGGATATTACATTTCGTCAAGGGAAGCCTCATTGAAACGAATCGTGAAACAAATACACTGGATTCATCACGCCATCCTTTTTTACAATTTGAAAAAAGGATTGGCGAACCCGCAGTTTTCGGAGTGGTTGATGGGCTTGCCAAAAAACTGGACGCTCTTAAAAGACTTGGCGGTTGCGGGAACGCCGTAGTAAAGGACATACCGTTAATGATATTCAATGTCATAAGTGATTTAGAAAATCAAATTCATAATTAAAACAACATGAACAAATACGCCATACAATCCAAAAACTATGACGGTTCTATCATCGTCACCTATTTCCAAAACCAATTGTTGGAAGTCACTTTTTCGGAATGTAC
>QFOI01000175.1 GCA_003241175.1 Pseudopedobacter saltans | reverse complement strand
CGTTTCAAATATGTTGTGTTTTCGATTTTGATAGTTTTCTTGCTGCTATTGCTTCCTTTGTTGTTTGGTAACCCTGTTTCGTTGGATGCACATCATCACTATCATTTTACATACGGTTATTTTAATCTGATGAGCAATCCCATTGTTTGGGATTTTGTTTTAGGAATGTTGTTGGGTGCTTGGTTTGTTTACAAAAGACCTATTTGGAATAAAAAGGTGTATTTCGTTTTAATCCTTTTGTTTGGTATTTGGAATGCAGTAAATCTTTTCGGAAAATGGAATGCTGGACATGGGATTACTCATTGGGCACTGCCTATTGTAGGTTTGGTTACCACTTTGGTATTTTACGAAAACCAATATGGTATTCGTGTTTCTAAATGGCTTCTTTTTTTGGGAAAAATATCTTTTTCGTTGTACTTGCTACATCCGGTTGTGCAATACGCGACACAATATTTCTTTAACCATCACCACATGGAAAAATGGATTGCGACGCCGTTGTATTTGGTTGTATCCATCCTATTGTCTATCGCGATGGCAACGCTAACGCAGTTTCTTATTGAAAACCATTTTTCCAGAATAGCCAAAAAAGCACTACTCTTTTTAGGTAAAAAAATAAATATCAGTTAAATGCTATTGGTTGTAGAAGTATCTGGAACGGTTAATGCGAAGGTCACGCATAATACCTGATTTTGGATTCAATACAATACTGAAAGATTTGTACAATCCAATAGGAGTGATGTTGATAGACATCTGCCAGCAGTGCATCTCGCGAGACATGAACAAGGTCATCATCCCTACTTTTTGTTGTTTGACATCGAACATAAGGTTGCCACCACCTTTCCATTTCGGCGTGATACTGAAATCCCCGTTGAGGTTCAAACTCGCTGTTGTATTGGTGTACATGCGATAATTTGTTGGATTTCTGTATCTAGAGAAATTAAATGCAAATGAAGTGGAAACGTTCCAAGGAATATCAAAATCTACAAATTCTGCTGGATTGCTTCTGATATAATTCAATTGATTTTGTTGGTCTGTCAATGACATGGTTGGGTCGTAGGGAAGATTGGTATCTTCCTGCTTTTTCTTTTCGTCGGCTTTTTTACTTTGAAAAGAAGAAGACATAGATATGTTTCCTGATGTAAAACGTCCGATTTTCCCATCGGCCCACATCAATTTGTTAATCCTTGCTCCAGTGAAAGGATCGTCATAATATTGATCAATGACAGCTCCTCCATTGATACTAATTTTGTCGAACAAAGTAGTACGGAACGAAATGTTTATTTGCTGCCATTTTAGAGAATCTGCCAAGAAATTATAGCCAGACGTGATACTAAGACCATCGATTAATTTGATTTTTTTGTATTTATTCTCATCATCGCCAGTCGTGTCAGAAGTGTTTTTCTTCTTCATTTCCAATAGGTTGTCAATACCGAAAGTTATACCTCCAAATTGCCCTTCACCAAATGCGCCAACCACGTTTCCTGCGAATTTAGATACACGAATAGAGTCTCCATAAATATATCTTTTTCCATTCCTACTTTCAATGGAGTCTTTTAATCTGTTGTTTGTTTGAACCCAATAGTAGTTATTGGAATTAGTATTGGGTGAATAACTAAAGCTAATGTTTGGTCTTATCTCGTGATGTATGGCAACAATATTGCTAGTTGGTTTGAAATTGTAATTACCAAAGATTCTGGTACTCATAGAAACCCCGAAACTTGTCTGATAAGCTCTATATAAGCCTCTTGCGCTGGCTGTCGTATCTACCCTTTGCGTTGCACGATTCCATTCTGTATGTAGTGTACGCCCATACCAGTTTTCATTATAGGTAATAGAAGGAGCAATCATTACGGGACCAAGTGCCGGTAAGGACAAAGTGATAGGAATGGAATGTTGAACACCATAGTTAGTTGTATCCAACAGTTTCTTGAAACTCATGGCGGAGTCGTAAAAAGCAATTTGGTTTATCAATGTTCCGGAGTAGCCAATACCTGTTTTTTCATACCATTTTTGAGGTCCAACCGCTTCCTTTCTAGCAAAAGGATAACGTGTGTTCATGGAGAAATTGACAGTTGGCGCATTGACGTTTACTAACCTTGAGATATTGTTTTGGCTGTGATTGGCAGCTACGGAAAGATTGTACTTTCCGTCTCCCCACATTTTCGCCCAGGTAATAGACGAACTCATCTGGTTCTGAAAGTTGACAACAGGATTGTTCGCAACATATTTGTTGTATTGTGTACTACCAGCGTTAACACTTGCCGAGAAGCTTATGCCTGGTCGAGCCTTGCTGTCCATGCTGTGGCTCCAGTTTAACTGAAAAGATTTGTTTTTGGTAAATTCTTCATTTGAAAAAGTAGAACCGCTGTTCAGTAAAACCGTATTTTGAAACTGAAAAGAAAGATTACCTGAATAGCGATATCGCTTATAATACCTAGGTGCAAAGGAAACCATGTATCCTCCATAGGAATACAGATTTGTCCTTGTCGTAAGATCCCAATTGTCATTGAAAACCTTGTAATAACCTAAACCTTCCAATCCTAAGCCGTAACTGTCGTTGTTCACAAATTGTGGTGGTAAAATACCTGAATGCCGACCTCTTTCCAATGGAAAAATTCCAAATGGTAGAACAATAGGAATAGGTACTCCTTCAAATTCCGGATAAGCTGGCCCCGAGACAGCCACATTATTTTTGATGAGTTTCATCTTTTTAGCGACAAAATCAAAATGTGGCGTGTCTAGGTTACAGGTTGTAAAGCGGCTTCTCCACGCATAAGCCGTATTTTTATCTACAGTCTTTACGACATCGGCGTGCACAAATATTTCCCCTTCATTGTAGTAGGTATTCTTTGTAAGTAAGCGCTGCGATTTTGTATTGATGGTAATAGTATCCATTTGGGTTTTGGACCCTTGTTGGACGATCAATGGCTGATTCAATGGACCTTTGGAAGTGTCTGTACCACCATAAGCCGTGATTTTATTAGTGGCTTGATCGTATTGTATATATTGAGCTGTGAGATCTATGTCTTCCTGTTTGCTTTTTACATTGGCCTTACTATACAAAAGGATTTGTTTTGTTGGTATCAATATAACGGCGGAATCGTCTGCAGAATAATCAAATACGGAAGTCAAAGTGTCTTTGGAATAAAAAGACATGAGTTTGGCATGTTCGCTAGTGTCACCCCAATTTTTGGAAAAAAGATATCCAGGATATCTGTAAGTAAGTTTTTTTGCCCAAGATGCTGGAATAGTGTCAAGCGCAGGGATTTTGTAGGTAGGAGAGTCAGGGTAAATTGTTAAAATATTGGCAATTTCTTTCTTTCTATGTTGTTGTCCATGTGTTTGGATAGTCCAAAGTAAACAAGGGAAGCAGAGTATAACTGCCAATAGATATATTTTTGCCTTAACTTTACCCCGATTGAACATACTTGAATACCTGATTTCTTAAATACTACACAATAACGTTATATTTAAGCAAATCTGCTAAGATCAAAGATTAAAAATTATTTAAAGACGACAAAAGTAAGGGTTATAAGGTTAGATTAGCCTTAAATTATCCAATAATGGCAAGTAAATATGTGGAAAAAAGTTTCAAAGTATTTTTTGATAGGGTTACTCATTTTAGGAATCACACCTTCACACGGTCAGGACAATAATTCAAATGCTCATAAAGGAACGCAGTTAAAAACTATTATTGTGGATCCTGGGCATGGTTATCCAGATAAAGGAACTAAAGGTAAAAACGGGAGTAATGAATCTGATATTGCATTGGCAATAGGAACTAAACTTGCCCAAAAATTAAGAGATTCTGTTCCTGATATTAAGGTTTTGATGACAAGGACAGATGAGAATTTACCCAATGGTCTTACTTCTCCTGGCCCTGCCAATCGTTGGCGTGCCAAATTTGCCAATGACAATCATGGAGATCTTTTTGTAAGTATACATGTCAACGACGACGGCCGAAATGGGGTTGACTGGCATTCAGAAGTGGTAGGACACGAAACGAAAGTTTACTATACGGGTAAAGGAAAACGGAAAAAAAAGCATACTAGACTAGTGCCAATAATCCGTCGTTACAGTACTCCAAGTGGCGTTGTCGGTACAGAGACCTATGTATGGGCAATGAACAATAATGACGGTAAGACGCAATTTGTTAGGGACAACAATACGCCAAGTGAGTTTGCCGAAAAAGATACTACCGCAGACTCCACAGAGGAGAAATATTTTGATTCTCCAGAGGCAAAAATTGCTGCGAGTATCCGCACAAGAAAGTATTTCGAAAAGAGTCTATTGTTGGGATCTTTTATACAAAGTAATTTTGCCGCTCAAGGCAGAGTGGATCGTGGGGTAAGACAACGAGATTGGGAGCGTATATGGGTTTTGCAAGCTACTGCAATGCCTAGCGTGTTGGTAGAAACTGGTTATAGCTGTAACGAGGGTGAGGAAGAATATCTTACTAGTGAAGCAGGGCAGGAGCAAGTAGCAAGTGCTGTTTTTAGAGCTATCGTCCAATATAAAAATGTTTTGGCTGAGAGGGCATCTCGTATTTCTTCTTCCAACAATCCAGATTCTGTTACCGGAAACCCAAATTAAGATAGTTTGGACGTATTTTTGCAATAGTGATATGTAACGTTCAACAATCTATCCGTACAATGCTAAAGCGTACATTGCAAAGCATGCTGTTAATATCTACGGTATTGATATCATGTGGCTCCTCCAATAAACTGAAAAACAAATCAGATAACAAAACTCCTCTAGCCTATATTTCGGATAGCGAGGATAAGGATTTTGCTCCTATGGCTTCTCCTTATCTTAAAACGATTGTCATTGATCCTGGTCATGGCGGAAGAGATGGAGGCGCAAGAGGGGCTTATTCCAATGAAAAAGATGTTGCTTTAAAAGTCGGCTTAAAATTGAGGGATATTCTCAAAAAAAAGCTTCCTAACTGTCGTATAGTGATGACCCGATCTACGGATATTACCCAAAATGTAAAAGTAAAAGCGGACATCGCTAATAAGGCAAAAGGGGATTTGTTCATTTCCATTCACTGTAACAGTACAGACGCTAGTGCCAAAAACCAACCATCAGGCACCGAAACCTACATTTGGGGTATTGAAAAAAATGGTAGCAAAGAGCTAGCCATGCGTGAAAATGCTTCTCTTTTTGAAGATAAAAACCTTAAGTCCGAATCCGAAAATTTCAAACCCAACGATCCGGAGAAGAAAATTTACTATTCTTTGAAAACCAGAAAATATTTTCAAAGGAGTTATGTTTTGGCGGAGTCCATTGAGAAAGAATTTATCCATGTTGGTCGTAGCAGTCGATCAGCCAAACAAAGGACAAAAGGTATTTGGGTACTGCAAGCGACCGCTATGCCAAGTGTTTTAGTTGAAACAGGTTTTATTTCCAATGCTAAAGAAGAAAAATATCTTAACAGTGCCTCTGGGCAAACCGAATTGGCAACTTGTGTTGCTAAAGCTGTGGTGGCCTACAACAAGGCTTTAAATAAGACTTCCTATTCTGAAAAAAAGAATGACATAATAGAGTATAAATCCAATAACGAAAAGACAAAAAAGGAATCAAAATCGCCCAAAGCTCTTATGAAAAAAACACGATGATGGACTTTTTTGAGCAAACTGCTAAATATCTTTTATTTTTGCGCGGTTAGTGGTCGGATCAACGTCAGATTTGGAAAAAAGTATCAAGCAGCAATAAATTTACTACATGAAAATATCAAATGAAACAAAAATTGGAGCATTAACCCTTGTGTCTATTGTGCTTTTGTTTTTGGGTTTTAATTTTTTGAAAGGAAAAAATTTGTTCCAAACGGGTTTTTATTTGTACACCAATTATACAGATACCAAAGGCCTACAAGCTTCTAATCCTGTCGTTATCAATGGATACCAAGTTGGTACTGTTTACAGTATGGTTGCCGACGACAAGAATCTTGGTGCTATAAAAGTGGAATTCAAACTTAACGACCAATACAACATTCCTAAAAATTCTGTAGCTACAATTGAGGCTAATCCTCTAGGAACGGCTCGTGTTGTGATCACATTGGGAACTAGTACACAATATTTACAATCAAAAGATACAATCACTGCGGGCAATAAAGCTGGATTGATGGCCGCTTTGACGGATAAGCTAGGGCCAACTGCTGATAACTTGGCATCGGTATTGGCACACATGGATACCTTAGTGATGAATGTTAACACGGTTTTGAGTACTGATAACAAAGGAAGTATAGCTTCTATTTTGGCTAACCTTAATAAAACTACTTCTGAATTTGCTTTGACAGCTTCTTCATTGAAATCGATGCTTGATGCACAAAGTGGTTCTATCAGTAAGACCATGAGCAATGTACAGTCGCTTACTGGTAATCTGGCTAGCAATAATGATAAGATCAACCATGTGATGACTAATTTAGAAACAGCGACTAATCAACTTTCTGCTGCCGACATCAAAGGTATTGTTGAAAAAATGAATGCATCTGCTACACAGTTGAATGCCGCCATGACTGACCTGAATAAAAAGTTAAACAGCACAGATGGTACTGCTGGCGCTTTGTTAAATGATAAAGCTTTATACAATAATATTAACAGTACTGTTCGTAGTATGAATACTTTATTGGACGATCTTCGTGTACATCCGAAACGTTATGTAAATATTTCTGTTTTCGGGAGAAAGGATAAAGGGGATTATTTAAAGCAACCGTTAGTTGTTGACTCTATTAACAACAAGAGTACCGATACCAAATAATGAAAAGTTTTTTTAAAGAAATTCATAAAACAGTTGCCGGCAGATTTTTTTTGTCGGCAATTGTTTTCTTGTTGGCATTGACGCAATCCTTTGGGCAAGCGCCAAAACAAAAACGCATGTCTAAAGCAGACTCTGCAGCTTTTAAAGCCAGTATAAAGATTATACATAATGTCCATTCCAAACGTTGGGGATCCATGCAATTACCAGGGGATTCCATAGTGTATTCTTATTTTGTAGGAGATGTTATTCTTCGTCAGGACAAGAGTTTGTTTTACGCTGATAGTGCAGTTTTAAATAGTAAAACCAATATGGTGGAAGGTTTTGGTCATGTCATGATTGACGACAAATTGAACAAGACAAAAATCAAAGCTGACTACCTAAGATACAATGCAGCTGATCAGAAAGCCTACTTAAATGGGAATGTTAAGTTGCAAGATCCCACAAGTACATTGACTACGCCAGATCTGGATTATGATATGGCAACCCGTACAGGCATTTATACTAAAGGAGGTACATTGATTAATGGCACATCTCACCTTAAAAGTCAAGGTGGTATATATTACGGACAGACGCACGATGCGACTTTTACGGGTAAGGTACATTTGAA